>CAMZHY010000050.1 GCA_947307005.1 uncultured Planctomycetaceae bacterium | reverse complement strand
CCCTCCGGAAGGAAAAGACGAAGCGTCGGGTTCGCCTTTGATAAGTTCCTTACCGGAGAATTCCATAATAACGCGCCCGTCAGGCGAAGGAGTTATAAAACTATCATGCTTCTCAGCGGTGACGCCCGTCAAAGGTTGAAACCAGTGGGTAAAATGAGTGGCGCCGCGAGCAATCGCCCAATCCTTCATCGCGTCGGCAACCGCGTTCGCAACGTCCGTTTGAAGCGCCTCGCCTTCGTCGATCGTTTTCTTAAGAGACCGATAAACAGCATCAGAAAGAGTCGCCTTCATCACGCGATCGTCAAAAACCATGCTTCCAAAATACTCCGGTACGCTGTTCATCTTCAAATCCTCCGGTAAAATGCGAATCAAAAAAAACGAGGCAATGGAATCAGGTTTAAAACCAAGACTCCATTGCCTCGTTTTAAATATTTTGGCGTCTACAGAACGTCAGACAAAAAAAAATCCTAGGAACCCCATAGATTCCTAGGACGCCTTTGCCCAAGCAGATTTGAGTTTAAACGTGGTTATAAAAGCGTCAAGTGGAGAAAAGTAAATTTTTAAAAAATTAGGCTTTGAACGTTTTATTCTTTTACTCAAGCCAGAAGGCTTCCTCAAGGGATTCGGGAATATCGTTCTCGCCAAGATAAATAAGAGGACGCATATAATTCTCCCAACGCGTACGAACCTCGCTCGCTTCTAAGGTCTTAATCAACTTATCGGGATCGTCAACCTCGTAATACGCGAAAATATCCGTTCCGGAAAGCCAAATCGAATAGTTTCGATATCCCGCCTTCTTAAGAAGTTCTTTCATTTCGGGCCAAATTTCACGATGACGGCGAAGATACTCCTCACGTTTTGAAGCGTCTTTTAAAATCCATCGTTGAGCTACTCGCATGTCAAATTCCTTATTGTAACATTGTGAATAATTACGATTTAAAAATCGTCAAAGCGTTAAAACAGCGTCTGCTGCTCGTTAGCGTGTTCGAAAACATGTTAATCGCGTTCTCGACGCATTTGATAATCTCCCCAAAGAGGGACGTTTAAATCAATCCAACATTTGATCGCTTGTTCCTCCTCAGGCGCCAGTAAAACGTTACTGTGGTTCTGGTCTCTAAGGATATTCAGAACTTTACTTTGTGAAACGCCGAAAGTATAAGGAGCGGCTTTAGTAGTTTTACCCGCGCCCCATGTGTAATCAAAATAGTGAACGTCTCCGCTTTGAAGAAATGAACGATAGGATGCGGGAATTTTGTTTTCGTCGCGAACACCTGTGAGATCGAGTTGTTTTACGTTCATTTTCGCCGTCTTGGAATTATGACATTCAACACACCTGCGATCTAAAACAGGTTGAACGACTTTTTCGTACCAAAACGGTCCGGCGCCCCAAGGCGGTTCCTGCAAGGTTTGCGGATCACGGGCTGATGCAAGCGTCAAACCTCCGTCAGGAACGCTCAAACGATTTTCATGACATCCAATACAAGACCGGCTTTCACCGGGATGAAGTTGGACGACGGACCTCATTCTTTGAATCTCGTTGAAATTTTCGTCTAATAATTCAAAGAATAGTACTTTTTCGGCAGGCGCCAGAAAGTCAACGGACCCGTCCTCTTCAATTTCAACCGTCCCAAGGACTCCTTTTGCCACATATGAAGGCCAGCCAAACGAGCCTTGAAGAATGTCAACCGGAGAGGCGTAATACTCCATAAACGGCTCATGATCCGATTGATACGATCCGTCGTCAAGCTGTTTTAACGGGGTCGGCATTTCCTGACAAACTCTTAAATATTTAGCGGCACCGCGTTCCACTTGCCCTTCGAGACCGCGATAAACGTTGGTCACAGAAAAACGTCCCAATCCTTGCATCGCTAAATCCGAATTGACAGAACTTTTAATAATAGGCGGCGTTTCTCTTTCTTCAAACACCTGGGGACAAACTGTGTCTATTGATTCGTCAATAGTTAAGAGTTCTCGATTGCCGAAACGGTCGATTAAATAGAGTCCGAATCGATCTAGCGCGGCATGAGAAACAAGCAAAACATCACGAGTTATCGGGACAGGTTCGCGAAATGTCTCCGTCCGCGCCCAAAAACCGGGCCAAGGAACTTCAGGAGTTATCGATCGAATCGCGGACGGATCGTGAGGTCCCAAGGACGTATCAATCAACGCAACAGGCCCGTTAAGATCTCCAAAGTGAGAGATTAAGACGCAAGAAACCTCTGTCGAATCTGGAACTTGACGACCGTTGGCATAACCTTGCGGCAGATTGATTGTATTGCCAAAGACCAACTCGGGCGAAGAGCCGTCAGGACGTATCGACCACAATGTATGTCCGTAATCGGCTCCCTTATCTACGTATTCAGAACGCGTCCAAAGAATTGAACCAGAATCGGAAACTGAAGGAGCAAATTCCGAAAGATTGGCGTAAGAAAGCGGCGAGAGATCCCCTCCAGCCTTGTTCATTCTGTATAAGACAAACGCTTGGGGTCTCCAACAGATAAACTTTTTCTTACAACGTGTTGAAATAAAGGCTAGCGCGCCGTCAGGTAATTCAATTGGCCAAAAATCATGAAAGGGACCGGGAGAACTGACAAGCCTTTTTTTTCCTGTCGCAATTTCGTATTCGTAGATTTTAAAGTAGTCGTCTTGGTTTTCGCGATACGCATAGTAGACGTTTTTTGCGTCAAAACTCAGAGACGGATTTCGGATAACGCCATTCCCCGCCTCGATGAGATTCCGAATCTCGGCTCTCTCTGGAGCAAGTTTTCCATTCTGCCATGGAATATCGATTAAAACGACGGCTCCTCCCGGGGTCCACGCCGAATCAAAAAGATCGCTGTAGTTGTGCGAAGGCCAGAAAGGGTTGCGTTTATTTGCGAGAATGTGCTCAACAGGTTCAAGCTCTGGATTTGACAGAAAAAGTTCGCGCTTCAGAAGCCGGATTCTCCAAAATAGCTCACGCTCCCAAACAAAAGACGTCGGAGTAAACCGTGAATTTTTCCACTCATTCCAAAGCCCAACCGCGCGTGTTTTAAAAGCGTCATGATCAACAGTGGAAGAAGAAATCCCGTCAAAATACTGACATAATTCCGCATACTCCCCAAGAGGCGCGCTATAACCATACTGATTCGTATCGACATAACGGGGGTTGACAACGCCAGGAATGGCAAATCTTTTTTTGAAATCACGCTCGTCAAGTTGACTGTCTGCGGAGCTATCAGCTCTTTCCAAAGCGTTTCCAAGTTGACAAAGAGGACGGTAGCAAGGGTCATACTGGAACGCGACAAGGCAATATTTTTCGTCGTTCCCTTTTTCTGTGGCGTTCCATACAAGCTCGGGACCAGCTTGACCGTATTTCCCCTGAAGGATAAGTTCCTTCTTCTCGCGAGGTTTAAGCGTTATGGTTTCTTGCGAGGTTGACAGTTCAATAACATCATCCGAACAAGAGCTGAGGCGCAACGAAAAATTCGCATTTTCATCCACAGAAGAAAGAAATGACGCCGAAAACCCCGCTGGGCGGAAGTGAACCGGGCGTCCTCCTGGTAAAACATGGCGCGCCCCAATCCCAAGAGACACGTAGAGTCCGCGTTCTCGCCATTCTGGCAAGAACCTAAGAGGAACTGCAACATCTAGAATGCCGTTTATCTTATCAAAAGAACCGTCAAGCTCCGTTTCTTCGTCTCCAGCAAGACAATCGACAGGCTTCCAAATAAGCTTGTCTGCACGCAAAACTATTAAACCACGCGCTGGAATATTTTCTGTAGAAATAAGGGCGATATTATCGGAAAGGATGCGATTTACGGATAAACGAAGACGTAAGGAATCGCCGACTATCAACGCGCTTACGGATTGTTTGACCAATGGGCCAGAGGCAAAAGAACCTGTTGAAAAAGCCCAAACTGTTCCTGTCGAAAAACAATCCGACAATTCCTCGTCGGAGGACGTCAAATCAAGATACGGTAGTGGAAGAACTTGATCGGGCTTTCTTTCAGGTTCAACGTATTCGGGATAGTGCCGTTGAATAAGCCAAGGTTCGCAGTCTGCAAAACCGGCGATTTTAAGAATCGCGTTTTCTTCAGCTAAAAAAGCGTTCTGAAGGGCTTTGTCGTAAGCGGTAAGTTCAGATCCCACCACAACGTCTTTCAATGGTTCCCAATTTATTGAGTTACCAGTGGGAACGTCTCTAAACCACGAGGAGTCATATGAGGACAATCCCCCTTCTGGAACTTCGTCAAGCGCCCCAACAACAGAAGCGACAACGTCCCATTTTTCTCCATCCTTAGAAGTCTGAATCTCAAAATGGAGCGGGACCCGATCGGCGTATTCCCCTAATCTGTCTCGAGAAAAAACGACGCGGTTTACCAATACGGGTTCGTTCCATTCTATCTCGATCCACTCTGGATCCTTAAGAGTTGGGGTTTTTCCGGCAACCCAAGAAGCCGCGTTGCCAAACTTTCCGTCAACAACGTTTTTCGTCCGGTGAATATCATACCCTGCGATGCATGAAGAAGACGTGACGCGCCTTAGGTTAATTTGCGCAAGATTTGGCGCGTTCTCGCCGTCGGTTCCATAGATCAAAAGCTCGTCGATAGCGGGATCGCCGCCATGAGAAGAATAAATAACAAAGCGCAAAAACTTAGCTTGAACAGAATCAAAAGAAACAACGTTTGGTTGACTTGGTTTAATCTGACGATAAACAGCGGAGTCCGCCTTAAGAACTTGAGCGGCGCTTAAGATTGCGCACAAAACAAATGTTGCGGCTAAAGCGTTCCTCAGAAAACGAAAGGCTAACGCTTCTCCAGAATCTCTCAGATTTGAAAGACGAAATACCATGATCTTTCTCAACGCAAAAAACATGGATGTTAAAAAGGACGAATGGGGCCGAAGTTTCCAAACAGTATAAATCACTATTTCTTTTCAGGAAGCAAAAGAATCGTCCCTGTCCATGTTTCAACAGGGAGCGTCCAGACGTCGCCCGCTTTAAGCGTTTTTTCAAAGAGAGTAAGGGGTGATTTTCCCGCGTCGGAATAACGAGCGGCAACGTCTATCTTTTTTTCCGCCCCCAAACCTTTGGATGCAACGGTCGCGCCATAAGAACTTGATTGAACTAAGGGCGCCAAAAGACCGACAAGAACCTGGACGACGACGTCTTTCTTAGCGCGAACAACGACGTCGGAAACAACGCCGCCCGAAGTCTGTAAATATTCCCGTCCTTGGATTTCAGGGATGAGATCGGTCCACACATAATCACGATTCGCAAAAGCTTTCAAACCGTTTTCCATCCTCGCAGTTTCCAAAATGGACTCGACGGTAATCTCGTTCGAATCAAAACGGACTAACTTCTTGCCAAGCGCTTCAAAATCGTTGATTTTGTAGTAGAAGTGACCGTCTTCAGCGCCTATAAAAGGATCAAGGACGCCGTCGTTGTTGAAGTCGACGACAGTCGGACTTGAACTATGTCCTTTAATTGGAAGGGGATCAATCTCTCCGACGAGAACAAAACGACTAAGCTCGTCTTTGGAGGGAACCTGCAAATACAAATCAGCGTTCTTGCCGTTGGTGAGAATATCAAGCAAACCGTCGCCGTTGTAGTCGACAATGCAAATCTTACGGCGACCGCTACCTCCGGCTCGACTAGAATTGAAACGAAGGGGCGCGCCAGACGCATCGACTAACGTATGCTTTGGAGAAGCCAACTTTAATTCGCCGCTATTATCTCGATATCGTTCAAAAAAGGAAAGATATCCTTCGACGTCAAGCATAATAAGATCGGTTAAACCATCCGAATTAAAATCAACGGCATACGGCGTTGTACGCCACTGAGTGAGGAGTTCTTTTCCTTTCGGAAAACGCCAGCCCCATGCTAATTTCGGGGCCTCGTTTGCCCATTCAACTTCGATGGCGCGAGGTTGGTCAAGTTTTGGCGCGCCCTTCTCGCCCACATTCTTATACCAGAATACGTTTCCAAGTATTGAATTAACAAGGACGTCCTTAAGACCGTCGCCATCCCAATCGGCAACTGAAAGAGTCGTATAGCCCCATTTGGGTTCGCAAGGTCCTTGAATCGAACCGTTTGGTCCCGCCATAATGCGTATAACTTGCGTTCCATCCCTTCTCATTTCGACGAGCGACGCTTGGGATGGGATCAGCGCTCTTGCAGCTTCCAACACTGCGTCGTTATTTTCACAGCCGAGGGCAACAGGGGTTCCCCACTGGGGCGGATCAACGCCAGGACCGCTCAAATTCTCGAAGAAAAAAATATAGCCGGCGGAATTTCCACAAAGAATATCCCAATCGCCGTCGTCGTCCCAGTCAACGCCAAAAGGAGTCGAAAGCGCTCCGCACTTAAGAGCGTCTGGAATTTGCTTGAAATAAAAAGGATGATCAAAAACTGGCTTACGATCTTTAAGCTCGCCCGTGTTGACAAAAAGCGCGACTCGTCCGTCCTCATCGCCGAGAAGAACGTCTTGGCAACCATCCTTATTCCAATCGTAAGCCACAATTGTCGGCATCGCCAGCTCTGCGGCGGCGGGACGCCCATCCTCAAGAAAAATAGGTTCAAACTGTTTATACGTCGGCTCAGTTCGACTTCCAACGTTTTCGGAATACTGAATCGTATCTCGAAATTCGATCCCAACTATATCGAGATCTCCATCGCCGTCCCAATCCGCAAAATTTGGATTTGGCCACCCAAATGTTTCCAGATTATCTCCGTTAACGTCCTTCAGCATTCTCGGCTTTTCGTACTCAGGGGCTTCGTTCGTTCCGATGTTCCTTAAGAAATAAAGGTTGCCACGTAGGGGACCGTTTTGCCAAACGCCGTTTGAGTCGTACGCGTCGTCCCAACCATAATCCGTCCAGTCATCAGTTCCGACGACAATATCCAGCTTTCCATCTCCGTCAAAATCAACGAAACGCCACATATTTCCCCGAACTTTGTGAAAATGTACGTTTTCGGGAAGTTTCTCTTTGCCGGACATAAGCGCAACAGGTTCGTCAACTCCCGTCTTGAGAAAATTTGGATATTCGTTTCCAGGCGTTAAAACACGAAGTTTACCGTCAACCCAACTCGGCTGCACGTTGATAACGCCGCGACTCAAACGTTTAGCAGGTTCAAATTTCGGATTAAGAAGATTGTCGCCCGTATTGCGGAAATACCAAACGCCATTGTAGGGAACGTCCTCACAACTAATAACAAGATCCGTGTTTCCATCTTCATCGACGTCGGCGGGAACAACCCACGACCACAATCCAACGGCAAGATAAACGTCTGCGCGAGGGTTATTGAAAGCAACGCGTTGAAGGCCTTGGGACGCTACTCCTTCGCCTGCCAGAAGATCGCGTCCGGACAAAAGTCCGCACAACATGAAAAATGAGGATATCAAGAGACTTGTTAAAAGTGAAGATGAACGACGTCGCATACCGGCGAACCTCCTCTCGTCCAAACATCAGTTACCTTGTGGGAAGCGCCCCTCTTTTGCACGCATTATAGAAGGGGAACCGACCAAAAACAATAAGAGTCTTAAGAATCGGGTATAAATCTGACGTCATTCTATCGAATTGTTGAAAACACATGATTTCTAAATAAAATTTATCCAGTCTGTTTTAGGTGTTATTGTTCCTGTTCCAATTCCTAATTTCCTCTATTTGACGTATCGAAGAAACGGCGCCGCTTTCAGTCCCTTAAACATCGTTCGTTAAATATTCTCACGTTAAAGAATCATCTATATCATGACAAAGCACGATCCAATCCCGCTTGCGATGAAAATTATTGACCTCCTCGAACAAAACGGCGCTAAAGACGTAATGATCGTTGGCGGTTTCGTACGAGATCGATTGCTTGGAATCACGTCGAAGGATGTGGATATAGAAGTATACGGTCTGAGCTATGCAGAAATATTGAAAATACTCGCCCCCTGTTTTCACGTTGATCTCGTCGGTAAAGCATTTGGAGTCATTAAGGTTGGAAACTTGGTCGACGTAGCTCTTCCGCGCCGCGAATCCAAAAACGGTCTTGGGCATAAGGGTTTTGACGTCGAAGCAATAGCCGATTTGCCGCCGCGTGAAGCGTTTGCTCGGCGTGACTTTACTATTAACGCAATCGGAATGAAGCGCGACGGCTCCTTTTTTGACCCATATGGAGGAATTTCCGATCTCAAAAACAAGGTTCTTCGCGCAACAAGTCCCGCTTTTAAAGATGATCCGCTCAGAGTTCTTCGAGGCATGCAATTTGCCGCTCGCTTTGGATTCAAAATGGATTCAACGACGATTCAGTTTTGTCGCGAGGTTTACAACGAGTTTTCTACGTTGCCAGAAGAACGCGTTTATGAAGAGTGGAAGAAATGGGCGCTCAAGGGAGCCTCTCCCGAAACGGGACTCGACGTCCTTAAAGAAACTGGTTGGATCTCGGCGTTTCCAGAATTGGACGCTTTAGTTGATTGTCCTCAAAATCCGTTGTGGCATCCAGAAGGAGACGTTTGGACGCATACGAAACTTGTATGTCGCGAAGCGGCTAAAATCATTCGTAACAACACCTCGTTTCTTGATGAAAACGAACAAGTTATTCTAATGTTTTCTTCACTGTGTCATGATTTTGGCAAACCGTCGACAACTAGGGCAGACGAAAATGGAATGTTGCGATCAATCGGTCATGCGAAGGCAGGCGCGCCACTCGCAAGAAAATTTCTAGAACGAATGAAGACTCCAATTAGAATAGTCGACGCCGTCGAACCATTGGTGGCCGAACACATGGCGACGCAGGATAACGGCGATCCTTCTCCGAGGGCAATTCGGCGTCTTGCAAGACGACTTAACCCTGCAAACATTAAGCTTTGGGCGTTCCTATGTCAAGCTGACGCATTGGGATGCGGCGCGTCGGAACGCTACTTTGCGCCGCCCTTTGCACAAAAAAACGTCCCTTTTCAGACTTCTCCCCCCGAAGACAATCGTTGCAGGATTCGATTTCAAGCAGACGTCTGGTTAGACGTCGCACGCAAACTCGACGTAGCGGAAAAGGAACCTCAACCGATCGTCCAAGGAAAAGATCTTCTAACGATAGGCGTAAGACCAGGACCTTCAATGGGCAAACTTCTTAAACTTCTTTTCGAGGAACAAATTGACGGCAAGTTTGCAACAAAGGAAGAAGGAGTCTCTAGAGCGAGGGAACTTCTTAATTTATGACGAGTCTTTAAGCTGAAACACAAATATTACAATTGGCTGATATTCTGTTTTTGCCGCGAAAGAATTGCCTTTTGTTTAAACATACTATAAAATCACCGCCGTAGTCGCTTAATCAACCGTAGGGCGTTCCTTCATATATTGACGTTCTAAAGCGCGTGTCGCCATGCCTTCGCTCACTCCCGATGAATTCCTAGATTTCCTTAAGCGAAGCGAACTGCTGGATTCCAGCGTGTTCGATTCGTCGCTTTCTCTCATTAAAGCTGAAGCGCCAGGGGCTTTTCACGATTCCGAACAATTGGCCGCAGAATTTGTCAAGCGTAAGCTACTTACGTCGTGGCATGTTCGCCAATTAATGAAGCGTAAGTATAAGGGTTTCTACCTCAGACAATATCGAATTCTCGGACACTTAGGGTCTGGCGGTATGAGTTCCGTTTATCTTGCGGAACACACCGTCATGAAGCGTCGCGTTGCCATTAAAGTTTTGCCTAAACGTCGTCTCAACCAGACGTACCTTGATCGTTTTGCTCGTGAAGCCCAGGCGATTGCCGCGCTAGACTCGCCTCACGTGGTGCGCGCTTACGACGTCGATCGTTTTGAGGACGTTCACTATATCGTTATGGAATATTTTGAAGGGCAAAACCTCCGTCAACTAGTCGAAAAGGAGGGGCCGCTTGCATATGAAGACGCCGCAAGTTTTATTCGCCAAGCTGCGCTAGGACTTGCCGACGCTCATAGAATCGGCATCGTCCACCGCGACGTCAAACCAGAAAATATAGTTGTCGACGAACACGATTTTGTCAAACTTCTCGATTTGGGGCTGGCCCTACTCGACGAGCGATCCTTTCTCACCAAAGATTCAATTGTCGACGAGGATAAAATTCTCGGCACGGCGGATTACCTAGCGCCAGAACAAGCGCTAGACAGTCATCACGTCGACGCAAGAGCCGACGTCTATGGACTTGGCGCAACTTTATACTTTTGCTTGACCGGTAAGCCGCCTTTCCCTTATGGTACGATTACCGAGCGGTTATTAGCGCATCAACGTAAAGAACCTGCAAGTATTTTCAACGAACGTCCAGACGCGCCGGTCGATCTTGTCGAAATCTGTTCAAAGATGATGGCAAAGAAGCCCGAGAATCGCATTCAGTCGGCTGAACAGGTTGCAGAAATCATGAAAAAGTGGTTAATCCACAATGGTTTTGCCCAGCCAAGCGATTTCGCCCAAGATACCAACACCACCGCTGGAGTCGACGATTTTTACAACCTAGTTTCAGACTCAAACGTTGAACAACAATTTCTTGCCAATAACGAAAAAGCCACGGAAATGGGGTTCGAACGCGAGACCTCCGGCTTTATGCTTAGCGACACTGAATTAGCAAACGTTGTCCAGAATAAAAACGAGCATTCAGTCGACCTATACGATCCAGCCGAAAGCGGAGGTTCGCTCTCGAAACTTGGTAAAAGATCTACTGCTCAACATTCTCGTTCTTCACTCGACGACAACCTGGTTTTGTCGCAGAAGTCAGATCTTGAGTCGCCCCAGTTGGACCCGTTGGAATTTGCGCTCAATGAAATTGCAGACACAACTAAAACAACCCTTCGCACAGAGAACGAAGAAACGCGGGAGAAAAGTGTTGTTCAAAGCGACGATCTCTCTGAATCAGTTCCTATCCTCAGTATTTCCCAATATCAGAAGGCGCCCCGTAGGATAGACGCGGAAGAATCCAATGAACTTTCACAAAGAATGATTGGCGAACTAAAGCCAAATCTTCCGACTAGTCCGCGATCTCCTTCTGAACGTCAGAAGACACAAACTCCAGGAGACTTCCCAAAATCATCTTCCAAAACGACAACGGCGTCGTTGCCAAAACAGGAAACGTCTCAGATACAACAGGAGTTTTCTAAGCCTTTTGGAGATTGGTATAAATCTGTTCCGATTTGGTTTTGGACGGCGGCCATTGGCGGTTATGCGCTTGCCATTTTTCTTGCGGGCGTCCTGCTTGCCCTACTCCTCAGTATATAGCAAGGTCTTGGAGCGTGATTGTACCAAATCGAAATACGCGCGTTGTAGATAATCTATAGTTGCCTTCAAGGGATTGGGGCGACGACCTCCAACCGCAGATGTCGTCATATAATCAAAGACGGTAAAATCGCAAAAACCAATCGCTATTTGCACGACATAGAGAGTCTTCTTTGTCAACAAAGATCAACTTTTTTCCTAAACATCGTTCAAACAATCCATCCGGTTATAAAAGGGGGACTCGCGAAATTAACGCGAGTCCCCCTTTTCACATACTAAGAAAAACGCTCCTCAGAAGAACAGAATTTTCAACGAGGATTAAGTTCCTTATATTTCGCCCAAACAGAGGGATCCGGTTCAAAAAGTTTGGCTTCTTCCGCTGTTGGAGGAGTAAGCGGACGAACGACGCGAAAACCGACATAAGGCGCTTCGGTCATCCACCAAATACTTTGCGGAAATTGCGGGTCATGTTCCTTCCATGATTTATCGGAAACGATACGTTTAGAACTACGGCAATCTTTAGCCTCATGAGCGCAGGACCCTCCGCGAGACACCTCGTTAAACATACCAAAGACGCTAAGAGGCTTCGAGGGCGTCACAAAAGGCGTCGTCACCTTGCCGTTTTTGAAGTCCTTGTACGCTTTTTTATCATATTGATCCATGACCCATTCGCAGACGTTGCCATGCATGTCATAGAGTCCCCACTGATTCGGCTTCTTGGTCATCACTTTGCTATAACCATCAGGGCTATTGCCTAGGTACCAAGCGTAATCATCGATATCAGAATCGTCGGCGCCAAAAGAATAATCCGTATCCGTACCACAACGACAAGCATACTCCCACTCAAGTTCCGTCGGTAGACGATAGTAGCGTCCAGTCGTAGCCGTCAGCCATTTGCAGTACATCTGGGCGGCATATCTCGTCATGCCGCTTGCGGGGAACCCCTCCTTGTTACTCTTGTCATAGCTAATAACGCCAATGCTGTAAGGAGCCGTAGGAGCGGCGAGAGCGTCGGCAATCTCAGAACGGTCGTTCACAGGCTTAACAGCGCCAGACTTATGGGCGTTTGCAAGATAAAGGAGGGCAAAAAGGGAATATTCCTGCCAAGTAACTTCATGTTCTTCCATCCAGAAAGGCGCGACAGTCGCGCTGAAGGCGGGAGATTCGTCTTTTTCACCGTCTTCGCTTCCCATCGTGAATTCGCCGCCTTTAATCGGAATCATTTTGAAGACAAGCGTTTCTCCCGTATTGGTCTGAAGAGACTCTTCGTAGGGCTTCATCTCGTCTTCAGTCGTCGCTTCAGCGTCAGGATTTGCAACTGGATTAGCTAACCAATCTACGCCGTTTTTATAAGCGGGGTTATTGCTCAAATCTTGAGCAAAACACGCTGTTCCGCAGGCGATCGTCGAAATAACCGTCGCGATTAACACACTTTTTTTCATTGTTACTCCTCAATTACTAACCCACTTGCGTCTAAATACAAACTTCAACAATGGAAGTCGTTTACACAAATGGAATCTGTCCCGCAAAGGATTTAAAACTGAATAACGACCATCGGCGCGTCTGGAGATTATACAGGCTCTAAAAACGCTTTCAACCTGTTTCATCAATTGTCAAGTCTTTATTGCAACTTTGGCGCGGTATCCTCATCAGAAAAAGAAACATTACAACCCGCAACAAGAGTTACATTATCCAACGCTAATCCATGGTATATGATGAAAATAACATGGCAAGTATTGTAAAGAAGCATCTACAGAGTTACAATCGTCGAACCGAACGAGAAGGTCTT
>CAMZHY010000049.1 GCA_947307005.1 uncultured Planctomycetaceae bacterium | reverse complement strand
CGGGAGCCGGATATGTCAACCCGATGAGTTTCGTAGAACCTCGCCGCTTCTCAGGAGCGTCGGACGGACTCGACGTCTGGATCAAACACAGCGCTCGATACTTTCGCCAGTGGGATATTTCTGGAATAGGTTTCATTATTGATGGAGACGCGCCGACCTGCGACCGTCGTACGCTTGAACGTCTTTCACAATTCGCAACTAGCGGAATGATTACGCATCGAGGTTCCGTCGCGGGAGTCGTCAAGAATCCCTTTGGAGGAACGACTCCATTCCGACCGATAAACTTCGATATTGCCACCCCGGAACAAGGCAAACAAATCATTCTCGGCGACGTCCGTTTTGATCGAGGTCCCCAGTTTAACGTATATCGAACTATTCTTTGGTCGCCCTCGAAATTAAAACAACTCTTTGACCTAGTCAAAAGCGATCCGGATCGAGGAGCGCGCGTCGAGTTTGTCGACATGTACTCTTTCTGGGAACTTCTAAAACTCGAGGCGAAATTCCTCGGGAAAAATGAATTTGATCTCAGACTATAGATTCCCCTGCAAGTCAAAAACAACGTCGTCTAATTCGAAATTTCGTCAAGGTCGACCACTAGACAGAACCCTAGAAGGCGCTAGAATGGTTGAGCTTAAATTTGACGCGGCGTCGTCTTGCAAGGGTTGGCATGTTGCTGATTGCTGTGGCGTCGCGTGTGAAACGGGCGCGCGTAGAAATCAAGTTGCGCGTCGTTGACGTATTTGAGCTTCAAGAACGCTAACGTCGTACGTACGAGTTAAGCGCAGGGCCGATTTGGTCGGCGCGTCGCGAGTCGATCTCATCGTTCGGACGGTCGTTCGTCTTTTGTCGCTCTTCCTTTGTTTTCGGAGGTTTACTGTGGTCAAACTTACTCTTCGTGAAAAAGAAACTATCCAAGACGCCGTCCATCGTTTCCGCAAGCTTGTCGAACGTAGCGGCCTTAAGAAAGAGATGCGTCGTCGTGAATTCTACGAGAAGCCGAGCGAAACCAAGCGTCGCGCTCGCCTCCGCGCCGAGCGTCGCGCGTTTCGCGCAGCGAAAATGTCTGCTCGCTGACGCTTTCCTTTTAAACGCGTCGTCTTGTCCATAAGGTAAGACTGTTGCGTCGTGTCAAGACCGTCCCGGCAGGGACGGTTTTTTATTTCCAGCGCGCGTCCCTCTCAGCGCAATATCTCTTGCGTCCGTCTCTTAAAATTTCTATACTCGAGACGACGTGACGCGTGACCGCGTTCCAAGGAAGGAACCTTAAAACGCGAACGGTTGCTGAAGATCAAAACCCGCTCTTCGATCGTCGCGTCGAACCGCGTTTGTCAGGAATGAATCCATGATTTTAACGAAATTCACCGTCGGCATAGCTAGACGCCGAAGCAGATCCAGCCGCAATCTTGCCTCAGCAGCGTTCCTAAGTCTCGTTACGCTCCTGCTCGTCGGATGTTCAACGCCAATCTTCTGGACTGACAACAAGGTTCTCTTATACCTTCCTGGCGCCGGACGGCGCAGCGATGAAATACCGGGATATATCCGTCCATGGGAACGCGTCAAATTGATCGAAGAAAAGGGAATAAAAGGCGCGAAAGCCAAACCTGACGAGAAAGACGTTCTCCTTGTCCAACTCGACGAGGAATACGAAAAAACCGACAGTCCCTATATCAAACGCGCCGTTATCGAAGCTGCGGCGCGGATCTGCGCGAACTATCCCAATCCTGCGGCGGAAAAACTGTTCAAAACGGCGCTTGAATGCGACGATATGAATCTCAATTTTTCCGCGTGTCGCGCCTGGAGCAAATACTGCGCGGAAGGCGCCGTCGCTAAAAACAACGCGGAGGAACGACGACTGGCCGTTGAAATTCTGTCCGCCCGGTATAAGGAACTCCCCTACTCAATCGCCGCAGGTTCCGAGGAAGAAAACGCCCGGCGTAAAGACGTTCGCGTCGCGGTTCTTCGCGCGTTGGGCGCCTTCAAAGAAAGCGATTCCCCACTCGTATTAGAAACGCTGGAACTTGGTCTCAACGGTGAAAAACTCGACGATGGCGCGTTGCAAAACCAAGCGTGTCTCTCCCTTGCCGAGGTGACCGGTAAAAAATATGGATCGGACGGCGAGGCGTGGCTCCAATATCTGGCTTATACGCGCGGCGAGAAATCGGACCCGCCCAAAGAACCGTCGGCTTACGCGAGACTCCCCAAACTCAACAATGCGACGGGCGTTTTTAAGTGACGCGTCCCTGATAATAAAACAACTCTATCGACGTCATGAAACTTACGGAAAACAATACGGCGGCGCTCGTTATTGATCTCCAAGAAAAACTCGTCCCCGCCATGCGGAACGTTCCCCGACTTGTCGAACGTTCTCGTTTGCTACTCTCAGGTCTTGCTATATACGACGTTCCGGTTGTCGTCACGCGACAGTATCCTAAAGGTCTGGGCGACACGATTCCTGAAATAAGGGACGTTTCAGAAAACGCGACTACTTTCGACAAAACAACGTTCAGTTGTCTCGACGCAAAAGAGATTCGCGATTGGTTCGTCGCGGATTCTCGCCGCAACGTCGTTGTCGCCGGAATCGAGGCGCATATCTGCGTCCTTCAGACCGCGCTTGACCTGCTTGAATTGGGAAAACGAGTTTATCTAGCGGCTGACTGCGTTTCATCGCGCAATTCTTTTGACCGGCAGTTCGCTTTTGAACGGCTCTTCAACGCTGGAGTCGTTCCCACGACAGCCGAAGCGTTTCTCTTTGAAATCGCCAATCGCGCGGGTTCGCCTGAATTTAAAAAACTGAGCAAACTCGTGACCAAACGATAGCGACCGTTGTCTTCCAGAGGCGGCAAGCAAAAACGACAAAGACCGTTTCGAAACACGCTAGTTCCGAAACGGTCTTTTCATTCGCAAGAGACGTCTTCAGCCGACGCGTCTGACAATCCAGACGCGCCTCGCTCTTTATCTCTGGATTCGTCTAAGCGCTCACGCCCAGTAAATAACGTATAGGCAGATCGTCACGATAATAACGATCACGCCAAAGACTTTCGCGCCCTTGGAATCTTTGAGGAATGTCGCCCATTTCTCCGCGGTCATCCGATGTTCGCGGCTGTATTCCAGTTCGCGACGCTGCTCGTCGGAGAGATCGGTAGCGGCAAGCGCTTCGTCGATCTGAGTCTTGAGTTCCGCGTCGGTCGGAAATTCAGGCGAAGGCTGAACAAACGCGACCTTACGAGGCGCGACGGCGTTCAAGACGACGGCGATCAGGACGAGAATGCCGAACACGACCGCCATGCGGTTCAGGAAGTCGAGTTCCGGAACAAACGTAGCGAGAAGGTAGTACAGAACAGGACAGCCGACGAGCGCAATCACGCCGTAATAGTTCGGCACTTTCTTCATCCAGAAGCCGACGACGAACGCCGCGAAAATACCGGGCGAGATGTATCCCTGGAATTCCTGAATCGCCGTAAAGACGCCGCGATATTTCGGATCCGCCCAAATCGGCGCGACAATGCATCCGATAAGAACGAAAACGACGACGGCAATGCGTCCAATTGCGACAAGTTTCTTCTGCCTTGTTTGCCCTTCGATTTTCTTCGGAAGAATATACGCGTCGTAAATATCCATCGTGAAAATAGTCGACGCGGCGTTGAGCATCGCGGCGACCGAACTGATGATCGCGCCGAGGAGCGCGGCGAGCATAAAGCCCTTAAATCCGCCCGTTGGAACGACGCGACTCATTAAGAGCGGAAAAGCGGAGTCCGTGTCGTAACCGCTGATGGTCGCTTCCTTCTCGCCAAACGTCACGCCTTCAGGAGCGCGCTTCTTGATCTCAATGAGAGAAAGGATGTATTCGTCGGAAGTCTCCATCCCTTCGCGATGAACGTCGTCAATAACGTCCTTAAGGTCAATATTGAGCGCGGCCGCGTCGTACTCGAGCATTTCATACGCTTGATCCGGCGCGTACGAAGCGTAACTACGGTTAAACTGGAACAGCGGATACGACGCGTCGGGTTCGTCCTTCAACGCGTGGAAACGATCAATTTCCACTTTAGAATCGCGGAGCGCGCTTTGATTCATCTCCTCATGGAAGAGGTTGAACGCGATCATGCCCGGGAAAATGACGATGAACGGGATCAAAAGCTTCATGAACGCGGCAAAGACGAGACCTTTCTGACCTTCGCCGAGGCTCTTGGAACCGAGGGTGCGCTGGATGATGTACTGGTTAAGTCCCCAGTAGTACAGGTTCGGAATCCAGATGCCGACGATAAGAGCCGTAACGGGAATGACAAGGTCCCAAGCGGGAAGATTCATTCGGAGTTTCGGCTCGTTCAAAATACTAAAGCGTTCCCAAGCGCCGCAAGAGAGTTGCTGAACGAGTTCGGAGTGTTCCGCAGTTCCTTGGGGCGCGACGCTCGAAGCAAGAAGAACCGGGTCGGCGGAACCAAGCTTTTTCACTGTGAAGTACAGGACGACGCAACCCGCTACAATTAACGCGGATCCTTGGAGAAGGTCCGCCCACGCGCATGCCTTAAGACCGCCCGCAAAAATGTACAGAGCCGCAAAGATTCCGATCAGCCAGCAGAAGAACTTAAGGTTCAGTTCAAAGCCGCCGACCTGCGTTCCTTGAAAGAAAACAGCATAAGCTTTAGCGCCAGCATAGGTTACAACAGTAATATTAACCGCGACGAGCATGATCATCATAAAGATGGACATGACCGTTCGAGCGCTGCGATTGTAACGCGTCTCAAGGTATTGAGGAATCGTGTAAATTCCCGACTTAAGAAACCGAGGGAGGAAGAAAAAGGCGACAAGAACCAAGGAAATCGCCGCGATCCACTCGTAACTCGCGATCGCCAGACCGATATAGTCGGAACCTTGTCCCGACATTCCAACGAACTGTTCGGCGGAAATGTTCGCCGCAATGAGCGAGAAACCGATCAGCCACCATTTAAGTCCTCGACCGGCGAGAAAGTAAGACTCGCTGTCGTGACCGGAATTGCGACTCACGCCAAACGCGACGAAAATAACCGCCGCAAGAAAGACGAAAAAGACGACGACGTCGTTCAGACTGCCCAACGAATTTTGTTGGGCGACCTCCGCCGCAAAAAGAAGACTGGACATATACGACCTTTAGAAATCCGTTGTTAAATCTCGTCGCGACGCCGAACCAAAGCGAAAGTCAAAGTTTCGGCGTCGCGCTTCGAACTAAAATGTCATTTACTCAAGTGGAGGAAGCAACCGCGTTTATTGCCAACGATAATATCGGGAACGTCGTCGCCGTTAATATCTTGAGCGACGACCTGCGTGCCGACGCCGGACGCGTCGTCGATAATATGCGGTTCAAAGGAAACGCTACCGTTATCGCCGCGCTTCGTTTCCCACCACATGAGGTACGCGGGCGCGTTTGCGTCGACGTCGCCCTTCGATCCATGCGCCCACCATCGCTTGCCCGTGACGACGTCGACAACGCCGTCGCCGTTGAGGTCGGCGAGAGCCATCGAATGAAGCTGACTAACTTTGGGAGAAAAGTCGTCGCCGGGCTCAGACGGAATTAACCAAACCGGATCGAAATCAATCGCGCCGTCGGCGGAACGTTTCTGAATCCAGCACAGAAGTCCGTAAAGATGGCAGTGCCACGCCGTAAAAACGTCGTTGAGACCGTCGCCGTTGAAATCGGCGACGAGGATATTCGACGCGGCGTCGGCGAATTTGAATTCATGGAACTTCCACGGAACGTCGGCGATGTTCTCGGGTTGTTCCCACCATCCGTCCATTTCCAATAAATCGACGCGACCGTCGCCATTAATGTCTCCATAGCCGTTGCCATGGAAATAACGCTGGTATTTCGGGTTTTCGTTAGAAATCGCAATAAATTCCCAAGGCTCGTCCGCCTTCGGTTTAGCGAAGCCATACCAGTTGTCGCGGTTGAAAAGAAGCTCGTTTTTGCCGTCCTTGTCGATATCAGCCCACGCCTGCGACTCGTTGCCAAGTTGGATCGTCGACTCGCGTTGTTTCCAAAGACCGTCGCCGCCCTTCGGATTCTCATACCACGAACCGTCGGTTCCCGGGTGAGGACAGATAATGATATCAGTCCAACCGTCGCCGTTGATATCGTCGGTAAAATTGACGAAAGAGTTCGTATAGCCTTCGGGATCGTAAGTGTCGTCGGCCTCCATAAACTTGTGTTCCGTCTTGAAATCGGGACCTTCATACCAGATATGTCCCGAAACGACGTCCATAACGCCGTCCTTATTAAAGTCGCCAAACGCGGCGCCTTCGCTACGGAATTTCGTCGTTATGACAATCTTCTGCCATTCGGGATCTTTCTTCTGATTCGCTTCGTCGGCGAGCGCCATTGAAGCGGCGCACAAGGTCAGAACGGCGCAACTCAATCGTAAAACCGCCTTATACATTTCGGACTCCATAATTGACAATGGAAAACATTATACGCCTAAAGTTAAATCGCGGATTCTTAACGCGTTCCCGAAAGGGACGAACTACGAAACCACACGCCTTAATTAAACCAGACCCTAAGAGCGTTTTCAAGAGCGACTGGAAAAAGAATAGAAATATCGGCGTAAAAACAACCGTAATAAATAGAAAATACCGTCGGACGTTTAAGTCTCGCCAAACTTCAGTGAAGAACGCCGACTCCCTCGTTCGATCGCGCGACAGATTCGACCCGCTCGGTCACGCGTCGGCGAACGCGCTGAAATTCAGGATTGTCGGCGAATCCTTCCCCTCCCGCGTCAAGCGCGGCCAGCGCCTCGTCATAACGTCCCTGAAAGAAAGACGTCTCTGCAAGTCTAGCGCGATAAATTGGTTCGGTCGGCTCATAACGGACGGCGACTTCGTATGCGGAGGTAGCGTCGGCGTATAGGCCTAGACCAACGTAAGCCTCGCCCTTCCCTGCAAAAACGGACGCCGGTTCGTGATTCGTCGGATATAAACGTTCAAGACACTGCCACGTCGCCAGACTGGAATCGTAATCTCCCAACTCGTTCTGGAGCGTCGCAATCTGAAAGAGAAGCCGTCGATCGTCGGTTGAAAAATGGGCTGCGCGCTGAAAATCCAAAAGAGCCTGTTCCTTATTCCCAAGCGCCCGATTGACTTTGCCGCAGAGTTCCCAGCCTTCAACGCTCTTCGGTGAAATATCAACAACCTTGTTCGCCCAAACCGAAGCCTCTTCGAAGTCTTCAAGTTCTAGCGATTTTTCGCCAAGGGAAAGGTACAGCGACGTCTCCGCGTCAACCGCCCCGTGTTTCCCCGCGGCGCCGCGAAGAACCTTCATCGCTTCAATCCGTTTACCGCGTAACCAAAGCGTTTCGCCGTAGTACCGATTCGTTTCGACGTCGGAATCGTTGAGTTTAAGCGCTTCCTCAAATCGCGCCTCGGCAAGATCCAAATCGCCGCGTTCAAACGCAACAATCCCTTCCCGACGTAGCGGAAGACTCTGCGACGCTTTGCTCGTCATGCGATAAAACGGCGCGTTCCGACATCCAGAAAGCGCGACGCTCCCTAGGAGTAAAAACAGCGCCGCTTTTAAAAGCGCGCGTGAAAGTCTTTTCTCGACACGACCGATCATTCAACGTCAATTTCCCGTACTTATAGCTCCGTCTATGCGCGTGGGAACGCTACGGGATTCTACAAATTCCAGACGTTTGAAGATAGATCAAAAAAACTGAAAAAAAAGTCGGATTCGTTCTTAACGACTGCGCAAAAGCGCTTTTACGCAACGTAGCGCAAGAAGAAGAACCCCCAGAAGAAAGAAGCCGACGCCCCCTAAAATCAAGATGAAAACGGGATCGTCAAACCAAGGAGCCATCGCCTCGTTGAACCGCGAGCGAAAAACGACGTAAACGCAGGTCGCCAACGCCAAGAAAGGTCCGTACGGAATCTGCGGAGCGCGTTCAAAAAAACGTCTTAAGAAACCAAAGATAAGCCCAAAGAAGGGAGCCGTAAAGAAGACGACCACCGCGCCCTGCCAACCGATGAACGCTCCTATTACGCCTGAAAAAACGACGTCGCCAAATCCCATCGCTTCGACGCCAAGAGACGCGCCGCCAATAATACGAACCGCCCAGACAAGCGCGACGCCGACGAAAAGCCCGAGAAAAGAATAAACAAGACAGTCGATCCGAGAGGGAGCGCTAACCTCGCCTGGATTGAAAGAATTGAACTTGACCGTCGTAAAATAGAGAACGACAAGTCCAACAAACCAGATTACGCAAACGACGGGAGTCAACGACGATCGACGCAATCGACGCAAAAATATTGCGGTTGCTCTTTTCAATCCGAAACGCGGATAAAATCGGCGATCCAAAAGCGCAAAAGACCATAAAGTCCAGATTGACGCGCATAGTGAAAAAACGCAAAGTCCAACGCCAAGACGAGTCAAAGGCGCGCCCTTTTTCCAACGACCTTAAGTAAAACCACTCGCAAATTGAAGGCGTAAAAGACTCGCCGCCGAAATCGAGAGGAAAGTTCGTAGGAGAAAGAATCAGATTGCGATAAGCTGCAAACGAGAACGCAAGTCCCAAAATCGCGCCGGGAATTGTCGTCGCGTCGGGTATGATGTAGTCGTCAAAATCTACGTAGGAAGCGCAAAGCAAAATCCAAAAGAAGACAAACTCGACAAACCACGAACTCCACACGTCAAAAGAATTGCGCCACCCTACGTCGCCGAGACTCAGAAATCGCCACGTCACGAACGCGGCGAAAAAAATCTCTGTGAGAAAAGGTCGAATCCAAAAGGTCTTCGATTCCCAGCCGGGCGCGGAAGTCGATTTACCGCCGAAACGAAAGGCAAGCTTTGCAAGAAAAAGCCATCCCAAAACGGGGATGCGAGTCGCCCAAGATCGAACGGGCGACTCGCTTTGATACGCTCGCGGAAAACGCCGCCAAGGCGAACGATAACGGCGCGTCCAGCCGAAAACGTCGACGCAGTAATTTGCAAACGCAGCGGCGCACGCCCCCAAGCAGAAAACAAGCATGGAAGCGGCGCCGCTCGACAAAGACGCAAAAAGAAGCGTGTTCATAAACGTCCTCGACGGACTATTTCGACGAGAATCACTTAAAAGAAAGCGTCGCGACGACGGAAACATGGTCGCTCGCGAAACGTCCGTTGGAGTGCTTAACGGGGTTGATCTTAAACTTTTCAACGTTCACCTTGTCGTTAACGAAGATAAAGTCGATGATCGCTCCCTTGTCGGCTGGAACGCGTCCCCAGTTATGGAACGTATAGGGCTGCGCGATATCGCGCTCCTTCGCGACCATATTCGTGTCGATCAGTCCCGGAATATCGTCCGTACCGCCCGTGATCGTCTTATAGGCTTCAGACTCGCTCGTCACGTTAAAGTCGCCGGAAACAAAGAACGGGAGTTCTCCGTGATTCGTAAGTTCCCACGAACGTTCAAGAACGAGCTGAGCGCCCTTCTTACGCGCGATTGTTCCGACATGGTCAAGGTGCGTGTTCGCATAAACAAACTCCTTGCCCGACTTCTTGCAACGGAACTTGCACCACGTTACGGTGCGGCAGCAAGCGGCGTCCCATCCCTTGCCGGGAACATCCGGGGTTGGGCTAAGCCAGAAGGTGCCGGAGTCGAGAAGTTCAACCGCGTCTTCCTTATAGAAGATCGACATGAACTCGCCCTTCTTTTCCCCGTCGTCGCGACCGACGCCAACCCACTTGTAACCGTCGAGCGCGCCGTCGAGGTATTCCATCTGACTCCAAAGAGCCTCCTGGACGCCAAGAAGCAACGGATCGTTTTCCTTGACGACTTCAACAAACGTCTCCTTACGGAAATCCCATGCGTTGTCGCCGTCGGCGGTCGTCGCAAGACGCATGTTGAAGGACATCACTCTGAACTGACCGTCATCTGCGGCAGTCGCTTTCGCGGGAGAAATAAACGACGCGACAAGACCAAGGGTTAGCGCGACTAAAACGGAAAATTTAAATAGTTTCATATCCATGCCTTTCCAAGAACGTCGTTCGTCATAACGGTCGCCGACGTCGCGGCGACCGTCGCAAAAATACGATTGCGCAAAGCGTCGAAAACGTCACTTCGCGGCGCGAATTTTCTCAAGAATCGGACGAATCGCCGCTTCAAGCGCGTTCGCCTGACGGTACATGCCGAGATCGTTCGGATGAGACCCGTCGACCGTTCCGTCGTTGTCCAAATCCTCGCCTAAGAGCGTCTCGCCGGAAAGATAATACAGTTCGTCAAACTCTTTTTGGAGCTCCTCAAACGCGCGTTTTTCCGAAGCGTGATTATTGACGCCGGTATTATGACGTTCAGGCAAAATCCATTCGTTGGAGAACCAACGATCTTCGACGATGAGAATGGGAACGTTCGGACGCGCTTCGCGAAGCTTTTTGACGAACGGAATCATACGCTCGTCAATCCATTGGGACGTCATGTTCGGACCCGCGTCAAGGACGTAAATTTCCGCGTCGATTTCGCACAGAAGTTCGGCGATCTCCATTTCCATACGAGCGCTGCCGGAAAAGCCAAGGTTGACCACGGGAATATCGAGACGACGGCCGAGCATTGCGGTATACGCGTTTCCAGGACGCGACGCGCAGCCGCCGTGAGCGATCGACGTGCCGTAATACACGATCGGCTTATCCGAACGAGGAGAAAGCGCCGTGAAGGAAGCGCCCTCGGGAACGCCGATGGAAAGCGCGTCAATTCCGTTATAAAGAGGCAGATACGCCATGTATTCGCGCTCTTTCTTCTCCATGCCGGAAATCCAAGTCTTTTCTTCCGTTTTCTTCGTCGGCTGAGTTACGGCGGCCCAACGCCAAGTCTTCGTTTCTTCGTCGAACGCATAGAGGTCGAGTCCGGAAACGCCGGTCGCCGGCATGTGGGACATCGCGACGCTCGCGTTCAAAAGGGTGTAGCGAACTTTAATTTGATCGGAATCGGTTCGAAAACGAACAACTTCTCCCGCGGAGTGTTGCGAGAGGTTCCAAACGGAGTCGGTAACTTTGCCCTTCGCTCGCGCTGGAAATCGCGCAAAGTAACGGTCGACATCGTTCCAGCATTTGTTTTCGACGGGCCACTGCGTGGCGTCGTACCATGCGAAACCGTCTTCTACCGTCGGTTCCACTTCAACGGGTTCCTGAGCGCGAAGAGACGAACTCATCGCAACGAAAGCAAATGCGACGACGAAAATCGCCGATAATGAAATGAATCGTTTCATGACGTTTACCACACCAAAAGGTTGCGATTTACATTCTTTCGACGGTCTGAATGCCGAGGAGCGTCAGTCCTTGGGCGATTGTTCGGGCCGTCAAGTCGCAAAGGAAGAGACGACTGGCGCGAACGTCGTCGTCGCTCGCCTTCAAGACGGGACATTTCTCAAAGAAGGAAGAATACTTGTTGGCAAGTTCGTAAAGATACGCGGTAAGGAAGTTTGGACGATAATCGCGGACCACGTTTTCCAGCGCCGATTGGAAACCTACAAGTTCAAAGGCAAGCGCGCGTTCTTCCGGTTGTTCGAGCATAAGATTTCGCTTATGCTCGGCAAATTCTCGCCGGAGTTCCTCAACGTCGACGTCGCCTTTCGTAAAGATCGATAGAGCGCGGGCGTACGCGTACTGCATATACGTCGCGGTGTTGCCGTTCATCGCGAGCATTTTGTCGAAACTAAAAACATAGTCGCTATCGCGATTCTGAGACAAGTCTGCATAAACAAGCGCTCCGATACCGACTCTCCGCGCTGTTTCACGCATTTCTTCTTCAGAAAACCGATCTTCCGGCGCGCGAGAAGCGTTATTCGCCACAACAACCGCGTACGCGCGATTTTCCGCCTCGTCAAGAAGAGACTTAAGCCCTACGGCGTCGCCAATGCGGGTTCTAAAAGGCTTGCCGTCGTCTCCTAAGACTGTTCCAAACTTCACGTGACACAGTTCAACGTTCTCCATTCCGAGGAATTTTGCCGCTTCAAAAAGCTGCTCGAAGTGATTGGACTGTCGGAAGTCGACGACGTAGAGAATTGCGTCCGGATGGTAAACGTCGCGACGATATTCGAGGGTCGCCAGATCCGTCGTCGCATAAAGATACCCGGCGTCGCTCTTCTGAATCAGCATTGGAACTTCGCGTCCCGGTAAAAAAATGCCGATCGCCCCTTCCGTCTCGCGGGCAATCCCTCGTTCCTTGAGACGTTCGACAAGGGGTTGCAAACGGTTGTTGTAAAAACTCTCGCCAAGCGCGACGTCGAATTTTACGTCGAGACGCGAATAAATCTTATCGACTTCCTTTTGGCAAAGAGGGATAATTTGCCGCCATAGGGCGCGATTCTCAGGATCGCCGTGATGGAGTTTCGACGTCTCTTGAAGCACCGCCTGACCGATGTTTTCGCGTCCTTCGGCGAGTTTGGCGAGCGTGGAATCGCCTTCAACTTCGTCGACTTTTCTTTTGGAACTCTCGTAATTCTCCATCGCGGAGTCTAACGCTTTAGAAAGACGGTCAAGCTCTTTGTTCGCCTTCTTGAGAACTTCTTTTGGCGCGCCTTCCGCCTTCGCGTCAGCGCAAGCCTTTTTCTGAACTTCGAGCGCATTTCGAGCGCTCTCGACCTGTTCGGAAAGTTCGCCAAGACTCTTTTTTGCCGCAAAATAGTCGACCAGCTGTCGTGTGAGACGATAAAGCCGCGCAAGTTCGTCAATCGGAGACGTTTCGTAAGCTTGCCGATCTAGGAAATTGCGATAGCCATAAAAGATCATTCCGAACTGCGTACCCCAATCGCCGAGATGATTGTCCGAAATAACGTTGTGACCAAGGAAACGAAGAATACGCGAGAGGGCGTTTCCTATCATCGTTGAACGTATATGACCTACGTGCAACGGTTTAGCGACATTTGGCGCAGAATAATCCAAGACGATTTTACGCGGTTTGGCGACCTTTTCGACGCCGAGTCGTTCGTCTACCGCTTCGGCCTGCGCCAGTTCGGCTAGGATCGACGTTTTTACACGAAGATTGATAAAGCCAGGTCCCGCAATTTCAGGCGTTTCCAAGAGGTCGTCATATGTAAAATGCGCTA
>CAMZHY010000048.1 GCA_947307005.1 uncultured Planctomycetaceae bacterium | reverse complement strand
GATCAACGACGCTTTCCCGTTGAAATGATGCACGCCCGCGCCGTAATCCGCGACGCCGCCGGTAATCTTGAGACCGGCGAGAACGATTTCATCCGCGACGGTATCCGCCTGACCGTTGATAACGACGACGTTCCCGCCGTCTTCAATCGCGGCGCCCGAGAGCGTGACCGCGCCCGGAAGATCGGTCGCGTTAATCGTCACGCACTTGACGATCTCGAGCGTGTCGCCGAGCATGATCGTGCCGCCGGCAAGGCTCGGATCAAAGGTGATCTCGCGCCCGACCTTCGTCGTCACGCCGTCGACGTAGTAGGACGACCCTGCGTAATCAATCGCCTCGCGAAGAGAAGTATACCCGTCGAAAGGGTCGACGACGTCCTCCAACGTCGTCACAACCACGCTAGGAGCTTCAGAGGAAATCTGGTACTCATAGGCGCCGACGTCGACCGTGCCGCCGACAAGACGCGGCGCGCCCGCGTAGTCCGTCGCGATGACCGACGCGCTCGTCGACGTCTGGAGAATCGACGCGTAGTAGCCCGGAAGACCGACGAGGCGGTTCGATCCGGCGTTGACCGCGATCGAACTCTGCGCCAGCGAGTAGTCGCCCGTCGCGGAGGACGCGAAACCGGGATCGACGACGCTCTCTTCCGTTCCGTAGACGTTGCCGTTGTATCCGTTGTAGGTCTCGGCAAGCGAGTTCGTCGCGATTCCGACGACGCTCGCCGTCGAGGTTAGTTTGCCCGGAACGTCGAGGTCGAAGTTCTCAGACGCGGTTCCGTTCGCGACCGCGTTTTCCGCGATGATCGTGTTCTGCAGCACGACGGTTCCCGTCGCGTAGACGCCGGGGACGCTGTTCGCGGTGTTGCCCGCGATCGTCGTGTTCAGCATATTGATCGTTCCGCCGACGGAGTATATCGCGCCGCCTTCTTCGTCCGCTTCGTTGTTATAGATCAGGACGTTGGTCAGATCGAGGACTCCGCCGGTCTGGTAGATCGCGCCGCCGCGCGTCGCCGTACCCTCGGTAAGCGCGACGCTGTCGAGCTTGAGCGTTCCGTTGGAGAGCGTGAAGAGTCGGTCGTCGGAGCCGACGAGGGTCAGTCCGCCGTCGACGTCGGACGCGTCGATCGTCAGATCGGACGTTACGACGATCGCGCCAAGGGTCGAATCGAGACGAATCTCGGCGGGACCTTCAAAGTCTTCGCCAAGATCGAAGGTAATCGGGGTTCCGTACTGCTGCGCGAAGTCGATCGCTTCGCGGAGCGAGAGAAGACCGTCGGTCTGATCGATCACGTCGTCGAGGGTCGTGACGACCGTGCCGGGCACGTCTTTGAACCCAGACTCGTAAGCGCCCATGTCGACGACGCCGCCGATAATGCGGTCGTTCGCGTTGAGGTCGTACTTCAGGCGGACGCCGTCGGGACCGAACGCGTACTGGTTGACGCCGGCGTTAATCGCGAGCGAACCGGACTGGAGCGTGAAGTCGTTCGACGCGACGTCGGTAAAGAGCGGATCGACGGGCGCGGTCACGACGCCGACGATGTTGCCGTCGACGCCGTCGCGAGAGGCCCACGGGTCCATCGCGCCGATCAGGTTGTTGGTCGCTTCGAGGTTCGTGGCGTAGACGTCGACGTTCTGGGCGCCGCCGTTCTGCGCGACGATCGAGTTGGCGAGGACGACGAGTCCGTTGAGTTCGAAGACGCCGCCGTAGACCGCCGCGTCGTTCGCGGCGACCGTCGTGTTGTAGATATACGCCTGACCGCCGTTCATGCAGATCGCGCCGCCGTAGCTGCGAACGCCGTCCGCGGAGTTGCCGTAGATGAGCGAGTCGATCGCGTAGAAGACGCCGCCGTCTTGGTAGATCGCGCCGCCGTTGCGATCGGCGTGGTTGTCGTGAACAATGCTGTCGAGGAGCGTGAGCGTTCCGTCGTGGATAACGAACGCGCCGCCGCTTTCGTTCGCGCCGGTCGCGTGACCGCCGGCGAACTTAAGTCCGCGCATCTCGACGTCGGCGCCCTTCTGGATGATGAAGAGGTTCGCGTCGGCGACGGAGCCGTCGACCGTAATGTCGCGATAGCTCGTCTCGCCAAGCTCGTCGGTGTACGCCGACGTGACGATGACCGGCGTGTCGATCACGATCGTCTGGAGATCGGAATCGAGCGTGACGGTTCCGGAATCGGTGAGCGCGAAGAGGTCGGGCGAGAAGGTGACCGTGCGTTCGGAAACCGTCTTGCCGATGGAGGCGTAACGAATCGCTTCGCGGAGCGAAACGAGTCCGTCGGTCGGGTCGACGACGTCGTCCCAAGTCGTAACGACGGTGGAGAAGTCTTCCTGAACCGAGGCGGAGGCGTAGGCGCCGATATCGATACCGTCTTCGGTCACGCGCGCGTTTCCGGCGTAGTCGACCGTAACGACGACCGACTTGCCGCTCGTGTTGACGGCTTTGTTATAGTCGGTCGAACCGGCGGAAATCGCGCTCGATCCGGAACCGAGTCGCAGATTCCATTCGGTCCACGCTTCACCTGGATTGAAGTTCGCGAAACTCGGCGCGTAAGCGGGATTCGTCGAAGCAATTGCGACCGACGTGTTTTCGATCATGCTGTACTGCGCGTCGACGGAACCGGCGTCGGAATAGAGGTCGACGGCGCTGTTCTGGCCGACGATCGTGTTGTAGATTTGAACCTGTCCAGCGCTCGCATAGACTCCGGACTGACCGTTGCCGACGATCGTGTCGCCGACGAGATTGAGGAGTCCGTCCGAGTTGAAGACCGCATAGTCGCCGACGTCGCCTTGGTTGGCGATAATGATCGAGCTGGCAATCGAGGCGTCGCCGAGCGAGAAGACCGCGGCGCCGTGGCCGTCGGACTCGTTCGCCGCGATAAGGACGCGAGTCGCGTAGAGATTCCCGCTGTCGTAGATTCCGCCGCCCTGGTCGCCCGCTTTGTTGTTCAGAATCTTAACGTTCGTGAGCGTCAGTTTGCCGACGTTGTAGAAGCCCGCGCCGTCCTGATTCGCTTCGTTTCCGCTGATTTCCGCGTTCACGACGTTTGCGACGCCCGCGTTGTAGACGCCCGCGCCGTTCTCCGCCGCGACGCCCGTAATCTTCGTCGCTTTCGAGATGGAGAGCGAACCCGTGTTGTAGACGCCCGCGCCTCGGTCGGCGGTCGCATCGGCAATCGTCGACGCGGCGATCGTGATCGTTCCGGAGTTGTAGATCGTTCCGTCGCCGGTCGTTTCGACGCCGCTAATATCGACGCCGACGACGCTTGCGGTTCCGACGTTGTAGATCGCGCCGCCGCTGACGGCGGAAACGTCCGCGATCGTCGTCGAATCTTCAACGGCGAGGCGTCCGGCGTTGTAAATCGCGCCGCCCGCCGTCGAAACGCTCGTTCCGTCGCCGGTCATGCTCGTTCGCGTCAGGCGGAGGTTCGACCCTTCCTCGACGTAGATGAAGCCGCCCTCGTCCGCCGCGCCGTTGACGAGCGTCATGCCGTTGAGAACGGTGAACGCGGAAGCGTTCGGCTCGCGGTACGCGTCGACCGTGAAGACGCGGCTCGCGCCGTGCGCGTCAATCGTCAGACCGTTGTTGAGCGCCGCGTCGATCGTGACGGCGCGTTCGACGCTAATCGCGCCCTTTTCAAGGGTGATCGTTCCGTTTTCAAGACCGTCCTTGAAGGTGATATCAGTCCCGAGCGTCACGTCTTCGAAGAGCGTCACGCCCGACTTGTAATAGCGCGTCACGCCGTCCTCGTCGGTAAGCGGCGTTCCCTCGTCAAGCGAAGCGACGGAGAAGTTCGAATACTGATAGGAGACGGTCATGCCCGTCGGCGAGGTGAAGCGCGTTCCCTTCGGAACCGTAACTTCAACGCCGTCCGCGTCGGTAAAGACGCCGCGCGTGAGCGTGAAAACCGCGCCCGGCGCGTAGGTCGTCGTCGTGACCTTGCCGACCGTTTCCGTGATGGGATCGAGGAGCGTGTACTTGCCGTCTTCGAGTTCAACGGGACGAGTCGTTACGATCACGCCGGCGTCGGTCGCGGCGCCGTCCGCGTCAAGGAACGTGAACTTCGCGCCTTCGACGAGCTTGAAGGTCGCTTCGAAGGAAGTCGTCGTCGACTGGTTCTGGTCGTTGGTCGTCGTAACGTTAAGCGTCGCCGTAAAGGTTCCGTTCGCCTGATACGTGAGCGTGTACGTTCCGGGGTCGAAGGTTCCGACCGGAGTCGTAGGATCGATAAGCGAGGGCGTCAGGGCGACGGAAATCTTCTGGTTCCGCGTGAAGTTCGTGGTCACGCCGTAGGAGAGCGCGCCGGAATTCCCGTCCGCGTCGGTAATCACGACGCCCGCCGCCACGGGCACGCCGGACGCGAGGAGCAGTTTCGTGCCGACGACGGTCGCTTTGGAACCGTTCGGAAGCGTGACGACGGTTCCTTCTTCAAGCTGAACCGCTTCGCCGTAAGCGTCGACCATGTAGACGCCTTCGATCGCGTAATACTGACCGGTCTGAATTCCGGTGACGCCGTCGAAGGAAATGAGTTTGCCGTTCGAAACCTGATAGCTAACGCCGTCCGCGTCGGTCACGACGGCGCCCTCTTCAAGGGTCGTCTCGACCTGATAGGTCGCGCCGGCGTAGGCGACCGCTTCGCGGAGCGAAATCTCGCCGTCCGTCGCGTCGACGAGGTCGTCGAGAATCGTCACGACCGTCGAAGGCGTCTCGCGATCTTCAAGCGCAACCGTGTATTCGTAGGCTCCGGCGTCGACCGTGGAGGCGATTCCAATTCGGTCGTTTCCGGCAAGGTCGTATTCAATCACGACGCCGCCTTGAAGCTTAACCGCCGAGTTCTGGCCGATATCGACGGCGGGCGACGTCTTAAGGAGCGTGTAATCGCCCTTCGAAGCGTCCGTAAAACCTGGATCGGAGTCCGTCACGACGCTCGTGGAGTCGTAGGTCAGTCCCGAGACGTCGGCGTCGTTGAGCGCGATAATCGTATTGAGAATCTCGGTCGTTCCGGTTCCGGAAACGAGAGCGTCGGTCGACGCGTTGTCGACAATCGTATCGTTCGTAAGATAAAGCGTTCCGTCGTTGACGATGACGCCGTTCGCGCCCGCCTGAGTCCCGGCGAGGAGAACGTTGGCGAGTTCCAGCGACGCGCCCGAATCGACGGTAATCGCGGAGCCGCCCGCGTTGACGAGCCGCATGCCGACGATCGACACGAGATCGGTCCCCGTAACCTCGACGAGCGAGAATTGTCCCTGACCGTCGAGCGTAATCGGCGCGAGAGGAGAGGAACCGTACACGACGCCGCCGTGATCGAAGACGATCGGACCGGCGGTCGGATTGAGCTCAAGCGTCTGGCCCGCAAGCGCGTCGTCGAAGATCACCTTGTTGATCTCGACGTCTTGGTTAATCTTGGCGACCGTCGAAATCGCGGCGGGAACGCCGTTGAGATAAAGCCCCGTCGTTCGCGAGTAAACGACGTCGTCGAGCATGAAGACCTGTTTCTGACCAACTTTCGCGACCGTAACCGTTCTACCGCCCGTCTCGGCGGTCGTAAGCTCGTCGCCGACGGCAAGAGTCGTCTCGACCGTCGTCCCGTCGACCGTCGTCGTCGCGACGTAATCGAACTCGATTTCCTTAACGGCAATATCGTTCTCGTCGTTGAGCGAGACGTTGCCCGCGTCCCAATCGTCGGCGGTCCACGAAACGGCCAGTCCGGCGCGCGAGAGGTCGACGACGGACTTCTCCGTCTGGATGGAACAGGCTTCCGTCGTGCGGAAGCCGCCGGCGGAATAAAGAACCTTGGCGTCGTCGACAAGCGTTCCCGTAGTCGCTCCGACGGTTACGACAGACCCCGCCTTGAGCGTGAAGGTCGCGCCGTCGTCGATGGTCTTCTCGTTTTCGAGAACGGTTCCGACGAGTTTGGCGGCTTCGCGGAGCGAGACTCTGCCGTCGTGCGCGTCGACGCAGTCGACGGTCGTCGTAACGACGATCGCGTTCGCGTCGAGCCACGTCTGATTATAAGCTTCCGCTTCGTTCCATTCGCCGCTCATAAGGATCGTTTCGGAGTTGGCGTCGTTCGTATCGAGCGAGACGCCGACGTTGTAACGAACAACGCGAGAATCGGTCCCCATCGCGTTGAAGAGCTCGGCGAAGGAGACGCGTCCGTCGGAGACGACGACGGTTTCGTCGTCAGACGCTTCGACGTCTTCTTCCGTCACGACTTCGCTATACTTTTCCATCGCGTCGCAAAGCGCGTGGTTAAAGACCGAACGGGACCCGGTTCCGACGACGGAAACAACGTTCGTCTCGTCCGCCGAGGTCAGGATGGAAACCTGCGCGACGCGCTCGGAGCCGCCGTTGGTCGTCGAGGAGATCAGCGAAGAAACGAAAGGCGCGTAGGTGATTCCGGTCTCTTCCGCCGAGGAAGAAATCTGACCCGCGTCGAGAATGAACTGCTTCGAGCCGGCGGCGATCGCGTTCGTCGCGGCGAGAAGGTCGGAACTGGAAAGGAACTCGCTGCGGACGGAGCCGATCGTCTTGAGGTAGCCGACCGTCTGACCGCCGACAACGGCGGAGGTCCCGGATCCGGCGAAGTAGAAGACGAAGACGTCGTTGTCGTCTGAAACGTCGGCGACGGAAGCGAGCGCCTCAAGAACGGCGTCGCGGGTCGCGTCGCCGTCGGTGATAAGTTGAATGTTTTCCGACGCCCACTGCGGATCCTGAAGGAGCGCGTTGCGGAACGCTTTCGCGTCGTTGACGGGGGCGACGAGATCCGACGCGGTTCCCGGATAATCGGAGACGGCGACGATCACGGCGCGGTAAACGGTCTCGTTCAGATAGGTTTCCGTCGTCTTCGTGACGGTCGCGCTGAGCGGATCGTCCGCGACGAAGAAGTTCGAAACGGTGAGTTTGAACTCGTATTCCGTTTCCGAATCAAGTCCGGCGACCTTGCAGGCCGTGACGGACGGCTTGTATGTTCCGATCTCGGTCCAAGCGTCGGAACCAACCTTGCGATAGGAGACGACGACGCTTGAAACGTAGTCGCTGACCGGCACTTCCCACTTAACCGTCGCGACGGAATTCAGAATCGTCACGTTGTCTTCCTTGAAGTACTCGGAAGGATCGGTGGGACGAATGTCGCCCGACTTCGTGAAGCCGCCAAGTTCCATCGAATAACGGTTCGCCGAGCCGTTGAAACCGGCGACGTTGATGAAGTAGACGCCGTCTTCCATGTTGAGGTCGGAGAAGTTAATCCGCTCGGTATCGCCGACGCCCTTGCTGCTCTGGAGGAGCACGATGGAGTACGCGCCGGTTTCGTACGCTTCCTCGAAGGAGATCGTGTCGTCGGTCTGGACGACCTTATACAGATAGAGGTCCAAGTCGCCGAGGTTTTCCGTCGTATTCAGTCCGGAATACGTGTCGTCGATCTTGATCTCGATGAACGCGTTTTCGTAGTTCGGGGTTTCGTCTTCTTCGCTCGTCTTGAGATTGAAACGGAACCAGTCGGACTTATAAGCGCCGTTCGTGTTGACGTCGCCCGTAATGACGAGGTCCTCGATGACGCGGTGGTACAGTATTTCGCCGTCGACGGAATCGTACGCTTCAAGGTTGTCGATGTTCGCATAACCGAGATACGGACAAACGTCTTCTTCGTTGTCGTTCGTCATGACCTCGGAGACGCTTGCGTTCGGGGCGAAGGCGTCTTCGCTGAGGTCGTTGACCGTGAAGATAGCGGAAACAAAGTTGTTGTCCGCCGTGTATTCCAAGACGCCGACGACGTCGTCGTTGACTTGGTAGTATCCGTCGATCGCGACTTCATACTTATGGCTGACGATCGAGACCATAATAACGTCGCCGTTTTTGAACGCGAAGTCGTCGACTCCGTAAGTAACGTCGGCGAGATACTTGTTGTTGCGGTAGACCTCGACGGTCGTGCCTTTGCTCACCGGGGTCGGCGTCGCGCCGTTGTAGAAGGAGCCGTCCTTATAGGTCAGCGTCATTTCCTTCGTTTCGCGGTTGTCGACAATCGTGCCGAAATCGTCGTCAAAGGTATAGTTGTCGGGGTTGATCGCGATAACGATCGAGTTGGCGCCCTGCGAATAGGAGTTGAAATACTTCTCGGCGAAGGAGCCTTCGTCAACCATGCGTCCAAGGCTCAGATTGCGAATCTGAACCGTGTCGCCCGCCTCCATGTCCAAACCGTCGTTGGAGCAGAAGAGCGCGATGAGCTTTTCCTTGAGCGCGGTGGTCAGCGAGCTGGAAGAAATCACGGCTTCGAGATCGTTGGGATCGACCTCCGAACCGTTGACGTACATCGCGAGCTTAACGCCTTCATAGGTAGCGGTCTTGTCCGCGCCGTATTTGGTCGAAGCGCCGTTGACGCTGAAAGAGTAGTTGATGTAGACGTTGGAATCGACGCCGATAATCGCCTCGTTTTCAAACGTTTCCGATCCGTTCGGCACGTACTTTTCCGACGTGACGACGAAAGGCGATTCCCAGTTGGCCCCTTCCAAAACTTCGGGACGAAGGTCCGGAATATCGCTCACGCCCGGATTGATCTCGAGTTTGTATTCGACGTTGCCCGCCGAGTAGTTTCCGACGACCTTGATGTAGTAAACGCCGGCGTCAAACCCGTCCATGCTGATCGTTTCGACGTTCGTCATCTCGACGTAGCTCTTCGCGACGAGCGTGTATCCGCGGGAAGAAGACGGATCAAGCTTGTAGAGATAGAGGTCAAGGTCGGCGTCGTTGACCTGAAGGTCGGTCGACGTGTAGTAAAGATTGATCTTATTCGCGGCGGTTCCGGCCTCCGTCATTTCAAAACGGTACCAGTCCGACTCGTCGATCTTGTTGCTGTACTGTTTGAGAACAAGGTCGGAAAGATTCGTCGTTCCATAGAGAACGCCCAGGTTCGCCGTCGGATTCTGGACCGTCGAATACGGCAGCTTGTTGACTTCTTCGAACGAGTTGTTCGTCTCGTAAATGTCGTCGTAGCCCGCGTTGAACGTCACGTTGTATTCGGCGTTCACGCCGTTGACGACGTCGTCGGCAAATTCGACCTTGAGGAAATATTCGCCCGCCGTTAAACCGGAGAGAGGCAGCGTGAGCTTATTGATCGTCCTGGAGTAAGTCTTGCCGTCCGCGCCGACGGTGTATTCGATCTCCTGCGTCGCGACGGAATCGTAATGTCCCGTGACGTAACCGTAGTTGGTGGGATCGATCGCGTACGCTTCGTTATCGACGCATACAAAGAGCGTCGCCTTAAGATTTTGATAGCGGACGCCCTCCGCCCATCGAACGACGATCGAGTCCGAATGAGACGCCGTTTGGGTAAGTTCAAACTTGTAGTAGTCGACGGGGTCGGCGGCGACGTCTTCGCGTCCCTCGGCGTAGAGGGTCAACTTGTCAAGCGTGAACGTGTTGCCGTAAACGGTCGTACCGCTCGTCGAACTCGGAACCAAGACGTCGATCTGACCAAGATTGGAGGGGGATCCGGCGTCGAAGTCGTCCGCCGCGTTGTTCGGTTCGTAAGCGTCGGGCTCGAGGGTGCCGTAACCGGGCATGCGTTCGAGAACGTCGAACGAATACATATAAGGGATTTGGCCGGTCGTCTGGTTGTAGGTCGTGAAGACGTAAGAGCCAAGCGTGTTGTTCCACTGAATCGGAAGGCGTTCGACGTCGCCCGTCTCAGGATTGGACGCGTAAATCGCCGTGTAATATTCGACGTCGGTCGACTCGTAGGTCGCGTCGTACTCGTAGCCCCAGAAGGTCAGCCACGTTTTCTTCGGAATGAACGATTCCGTGTCGGTCGTCACGTCGCGTCCCGTCGCGTTGCTCAGATAATGCACCTCGATCGCGACCCCGTAGTTGTTGTCGAGATATTCCGTCGAGATTCCATAGAGAGGCGAAGGAATGTCGGACGCAAGGATTTCCGTCATGTATTCGGAGTAGAGCGAATACTCGCCGGTCGTCGACGGGAAGAGTCCGCCGTCGGTGTTGTCGGGATAAATCTGAGCGTAGTTTTGCTGCCCTTGGTAGATGTATTCGCTCGGACCGCCCATGTACCACGCGAACGCGTAATAAAGCGAAGTCTGGTCGTTCGTGAACGCGTTGCTGATGTAGTCGAACGTCTGCTGCTCGATCGACTCCTGAACCTCGGGGTCGACGACGACAGAGTTGTCGCTCCAGCCCGTATAGGTCAGCAGGTTGGCGAGCGTCGCCGCCCAACCCTGCTGATCGCAGCTAAAGCGATCGAGATACGCCGAAATATCGGAGACGATGTAATGCGACGAAGTCGTCGAGTAGGTCGCGTCCGAGACGGTTACGGTCTTGAGACTCGAGAGGTCGATCGGCGCGACGCCGGCGTCGGCTTCGGCGACCGCCGACGCGTTCTGGCTCGCCTGCGCGGAAGAAAACGCGCTCAGAAGCGTCGGATCGGCGGAGAGCAACTGTCGCTCTTCCAGCGGTTCCATTCCCAAACGGCGATCGAGCTGTATGCGTCCGGCGTTCTTAGACGAACGCGACTCGAAAGCCGCGCTGACGCCGCGATTGAAAAGACCGGACAGAAAACGCTTACCTGACTGCGACATAGTTTTCATTCCTCGTATAGTTTAATCGCGCGTCGCCGACCGCGAGGGTGGATCCAAATCCCCCGTTTCCGTCGGCCGCGCTGCGAAGTCTACGCTCACCGCGCTCTTGCGACGCCCTTTTCAGGCGTCGTCGGAGCCGTCTGTTCATCTCAAATAGCCAGACGAAAAACGCGCCGCCGCGCAAGTCGTATCGATCCCGACCCGCGCCGGCGCTCCTTGCGGGGTTCCGCAAAGAGACGCGTTCTGCGGCGTCCTGAATCGCCGATGTAGTCTCGACGATACGGCGTAGCGTCCCCAAACGCCGACGCGACCGAATCGACGGATTACCGCCGTTTCAGTCGCACGACCCGTAATTTCCCGAGTCTACTCGTCAGCGTACAGTTCTCGCCTATTGAGACGTATTCCCATTCAGTTTAACGCGAACCCCTAAAAATTGCCATAAAAAACGCCAAAAAAAATATTCGCGGGTTGCGCCGCATAATAATTCCAAAGGATATGACAATTTTAACGCGTAGAAAAACACGGCTATACGCTTAAACTACGGCGTATAGGCGACGTCTTTCTAAAACTCTGATTTTCGCGCTGGCGCGGCAAGCCGAAAGTCGACAAAACCGCTCTTGGGTTTGACGCGTTTTGGGTCTGCTTTGTTCCATAAAATCGCATTCACGACCGCTTTTTCAGGAACTATAACCCATCTTCTATATTCTACCTAAACCAACGGCCTATTCAAGCCAAAAACGTCGATTTTACATCGTTAGGACAAAAATATTTTTCCTATTTTAACGCCTATCTAAACTCGTCCGTTTCTTACTCCAACGACGTCGACGCCGATTGAAAAAAAACGACCGCCAGTTAAAATATGGAGAAAGTTGACGCGCCGGGGGCGTTCGCGAAGTCCAAGCGAACCCTTCCAGATTCGTCTTTTACAACGGTACGTTCATTACAGAAAGGTCGCATATGTCGTCGTTATCCAGTCCGGTTAAACCGAACACAGACGTCAAAAAAGTCGCTATCCTCTTCTCCGGCGGTCCCGCGCCCGCCGCTAACGCCGTCATCGGCGGCGCCGCGCTTTGTTTTGCGCGCGCCGGCGTCGAGGCGTACGGCATGCTCAACGGCTATACGCATCTCGTCGACTATAAGGACGGCGACGTTCTGAAAGAAGGCGAAGCTTACGTCCGCCTCGACAAGATCGTCCGCGACGGACTCCGCACCAAGCAGGGAATCTGCATTGGCACCGCTCGCGCCAACCCTGGAAAAGCGCTCAAGACCCCCGAAGATCTCGACGATCCTGAAAAGACCGCTCCGATGGAAACGGTCTACAAGGCGCTCTGCTCTCTCGGAATCGACGCGCTTGTCTCGATCGGCGGCGACGACACGCTCACGACGGCGGCGAAATTCAAACTCTACATGGATCGCAAGCCGGCGGACGCCAAACGCATCAAGGTCGTCCACCTGCCGAAAACCATCGACAACGACTACGAGGGGATCCCCTTCACGTTCGGATACTTCTCCGCCGTCGAAATGCTCGCGAAACAGCTCCGCAACCTTCTCGCCGACAGCGAAGCGGCGGGCGCGGGCTTCGTCTGCCAGCTCATGGGGCGCGCGGCGGCGTGGCTCGCTTACGGCGCCGCGATCGCGGGCGAAGCGTCCGCCGTCGTCGGTCTCGAAGATATTGAAGAATCGTGGAAGACGACGGAAGTCACGATCGACCCCGAAACGGGCAAAGAAGTTCTCGACGAGAACGGCAAGCCGGTCATGCGTACGATCGTCGACATGTCGCACATCGTGAACCACATGGTCGACGTGTGCATCGCGCGCGAGAAGGAAGGACAGAAGGGCTTCGTCGCCGTCATCTCCGAAGGCGTCGCGGAATTCCTGCCCCTCTCCGAAATCGAGAAGTGCGTCTCTCACGACGAATATCTTTCGCTCAAGCCGGACACGTTCGGGCACTTCCCCGTCTCGCAGCTCAAGTACTCCTCTCGCCTTGGACGCCTTATGGCGGAAGAATACAAGCGTCGAACGGGCAAGAGCAAGAAGTTCAACGGTCTGCAGTTCGGATATGAAGTCCGTTGCAACCAGCCGACGGCGTACGACGTCTGCGTCGGAAGCCAGATCGGCGTCGGGTGCTATCGCGCTCTTTGCGAAAAGGGACTCAACGGCGTCATGATTTCGGTCAACAGCGGTTCCGATCCTCTCGGACTCTCGTTCCCGAAATTCGAAGAACTCATCAACATGAGCAAACTCCGAGCCTATCCTCGTCCGATCACGGTCGGTTCCGATGTTCATACGCTCGCGCGTTATCTGGAAGCGTGGCGCTGAGATTAGCCTCCCTCCTAGAAATGGAAACGCTCTCGCAAGGACGCGTTCTCTTCGGAGGTCGCGTCCTTTCTTTTCGACGACGGCAATCGTTACAACTTGCAGTCGAGCGCGTTTAAAAAATGTATTTTTTACGTCCTGTCGCTTGCGCCTTTATGATCGCGCGATATAATAGGCGCGTCTGAGACGATCTTGGACGTTGGGCGCGTAGCTCAGTTTGGTTAGAGCGCGTCCCTGATAAGGACGAGGTCCATGG
>CAMZHY010000047.1 GCA_947307005.1 uncultured Planctomycetaceae bacterium | reverse complement strand
GAAGTCTTTTCTTCAATAGGAGAGGCGAGGGAAGACTCAATTCGCTTTTTGCGCGTCGATGTTCTCGGCTGAGGCGCCGATTCGTCGCGCTTGTTCTTCTCGGTGGATTTACCCTTTGCCATTGTCGCCTCCAACCAGACTACTTTACCGATTTGACCTCGCATTTGCCGCGACCTAAAAAAGTCGAAGCCATCAAGACGCGCGTAAAACAACGCCGGACGTCTCGCGCGACGCGCAAAATCGCCATACTTGCCTCCCCATTATATACTCGATCTGTCGGTTGGACAATCTTTAAATTTCCTCGTTTAACTATTTTTTGTAAATATCGCGTTTTGTTTTAACGATGAATCCGGCGAATTTTATTTTCTTCGCCTTTATTTTTTCCAAGACGATTTTTCCACTTCTTCATTGAAAAACAATAATACGCTCCCTATAATCTATTCTAGACTGGACGGAGTCGGGGCTTTGTGGAATCCGAGGACTTCAACAGCAGAAGACGTTTTGAAAACGTAAGGGAGGCGCCGTATGTTGCGTTGGCGTTTGCTTATAGGGATACCGCTTGTCGCTTTGATTGTTTTGTTCTGCTGGTTGGACGCGATCGCGCCGGCGCCGGGTCTTGTTCTTATGCCCTTTTTTCTGGTCTGTATTTTCTTCCTGTGTCGCGAGATTATGCAGCTTCTCAACGCGGGCGGAATCTATCCTCGGCGAACGACCATTTACGTAGGCGTTTACGGCACCGTCGTTCTAAGCTGGATTGCGTGCTGCAATTCAATGCCTTATATCGCGAGTTTTGAACGTTCGATCATGGACGCTCTTCAAGGAGAAACCGTTGCGGTTGGAGCGAGTTCCGACGCGTCTTCTCAAGAACAAGATCTCGCGATTAACGAGGCGTCGCGCGCCGTGTCGACCGCGCGTCGGGCGTTGGAGGGCGCGGAAAAGGCGCTCGAGGCCGCCCGAGACCGCGCCGAAGAGCGCAACGACGCGATATCCGACGGAACGTCGCCGGGACGCGGCGGTAAAAAACAGGTCGCAGCCGACGTCGAGAGCGATTCGATCGAGACTCCGGTCGAGTTTTCCGAAGGGAAAGAATGGAAGACCGCCGCGTACGCGTGCGTTCATATTCTGCTCGCGATCGCGTTTGGCGTTCTTATTGCGTTCGTTGGAGAGATGCTTCGTTTTAAACTTCCCGGCGGCCATATGATCAATCTCAGCGGCGCCGTCTTCGCAATCGTCTATATTGGACTTTTGGGATCGTTTATGGTTCTGCTGCGCGTTGCTTACGGAATCATGGCGGTCTTTTCCATGGCGCTAATAACGAAGATGTGCGACGTCGGCGCGTACGCGGTGGGACGGCTTATTGGTCGTCATAAGATGGCGCCGAGCCTTAGTCCGGGCAAGACGATCGAGGGGGGGATTGGCGGCATGTGCTTCGCCGTGCTGGCGGCGTGGTTTTCAACGGCGGTTCTTTTTCCGCTCGCGACAGGGGTTCCTTCCAAGACGACGTGGATTGGCGTCGTGGTTTACGGTCTTTCCGTAGGACTTGCGGGCGCTCTCGGCGACCTAGCGGAATCCCTTATCAAGAGGGACGTAAGCCGTAAGGACTCCGGGGTGAACGTTCCCGGGTTCGGCGGTTTTCTTGATATTTTTGACTCTTTGCTTCTCGCGGCGCCGGTGGCGTTCGGTCTTTGGGCGTTCCACGTCGTCGTCTGATTTTTTGACGCGGCGTCCGCCCCTATAGGAGAAATAATCAATGGCGTCGAAGGTCATCATTCGGCTTAAGAAAGAATCCGACAACGAAGCGGTTGCGGCGCTGATTCGCGACTCGCTTAACGTCTGGTACGGTCGTCATTTTGGAATTGAAAATCTCGTTCCTTCGATGGAAGCCGCGTCGATCTATACGCGCGTCTACGACGAGCTCGATCCCGATTGTTGCGTCGTCGCCGAAGACGCGGAGACGGGAGCGCTCGCCGGCTCGTGTTTCTTCCATCCTCGTCCAACGCACGTTTCGTTGGGAATTATGAACGTGGCGTCGGCGTATTTCGGTCAGAAGGTTTCTTCGAAGCTTCTCGCGTATATCGTCGACGTGGCCGAACGACGAAATCAACCGTTGCGACTCGTTTCGTCCGCCATGAATCTCGATTCATTTTCTCTCTATAATCGTTTCGGTTTTGTTCCTCGCGTCATGTTCCAAGATATGGTCGTCGCCGTTCCCGAAGAGGGATTTCCCGTCGCGGCGCCGGAGGGGACGGTTGTTCGAGAGGCGACGATGGACGACGTCGAAGGAATTGTCGCCCTTGAGTCGAGCGTCAACGGAGTTGATCGTTCGAAAGATTATCGGTATTTCATTGAGAATCGCGCGGGCATTTGGGGCGTGAGCGTCGCCGTAGACGTCGCGACGGGCGAGATTCTTGGCGTAATGTGTTCGGTTAAGGATCCCGGTTCGGCGATGGTCGGTCCCGGCGCGGCGCGCGACGACGCGCGAGCCGCCGCGCTCATACGCTACGAACTCAATCGTTATCGCGGCGAATGGTCGCCGGTCTTTCTTATTCCAACCGACGCCGTGGAACTTAGGAACGCGATGTACGCGCTCGGCGCGAAGAACGTTGAAACGCACGTTGCCCAGGCGCGCGGCGAAGTCGCGCCTAAAAACGGCGTCGTTATTCCGAGCTTTATGCCGGAAACAGCCTAAGCGCGACGACGTCTTTCGACTTTCCAAGACTCTTTACGGCGATGGCGAACGAAAACGTTTCCGTTCCTTTTTGGCGCGTCGACGGCGCTAGAATTTACTCCCAGAGCGCGTATTTTCGACGCGAGTTTGGCGCGCCAGTTCGGAAAATCAGCGTCGACGCGCACTTCTCCTGTCCCAATATTGACGGAACGGTAGGGCGCGGCGGTTGTTTTTTTTGCGACGCGCGAAGTTTCAGCCCCGGACGACAGTTTGGACTTGAGGAGATCGACGCGCAGATTGACGACGGAATCGTCAAACTCAGGCGTCGATTTAACGCGGACAAGTTTATCGCCTACTTCCAGCCTTCGACCAACACGCACGCGCCCGTTGAAACCCTCGAACGCGTTTTTCGCGCGGCGTTGCGTAGACCGGAGATCGTTGGATTAGCGATAGGCACGCGGCCCGACGCCGTCGGCGAGCCCGTCTTAGACCTCCTTGAAGAATTGTCGCGCGAGACGTGGCTCGTCCTCGAATTGGGATTGCAGTCGTCGATAGACGCGTCCCTTCGCGCGATGAATCGAGGACACGACTACGCGTGTTTTGTCGACGCGGTCGATCGCGCGCAACGCCGAGGGTTGCGACTCGGAGTCCACTTGATTCTTGGCCTTCCAAACGAGACGCGCGAGGATATGCTTCTCACGGCGCGTCGCGTCGCCGCAATGCGTTTTCATTCGGCGAAGCTTCACAATCTCTACGTCGTTCGCGGGACGCCGTTGGCGACTTTGTGGCGCGACGGCGCCGTCTCGATTCAAAGTCTTGACGAGTACGCGCGGTGCGCGGCGGATTTTTTAGAGGTTCTTTCGCCCGATACGGTCGTCGAACGTCTCGCCGGCGAGGCGACTTCCGAATTTCTGCTCGCTCCGGAATGGACGGGGGTCAAACACGCCGGTCGCAACGCGATCGAACAAGAATTAAAACGCCGCGAGAGTTGGCAGGGAAAATTTTTTGACCCAACTTGGCGCGACCTGTAACAAGTCTTTCGGTATTTCCCGCGTTTGGACGAGTTTGACGATCTTTCTTTCTCCTTCGCGTTTTGTTTTTCCCTCGTCGGGGTCAAGTCTTGGTCCGATTATGACGATACTATAAGCGATTGTCCGTTTTTGCGGATAATTTAAGTGTGAAAGGATTCTGAAAAGGACTTGTTTGACGACCTTTGGTCGGATACCGGAACTTAACGGGGACGGAACGGCTGTACAAATAAATTCGATCGGAGCGGAGTCGAACGGGTTTGACTCAGGGAGTCTTACGTTGCGCGTAGAACTTGTAATGGTTTAAATGCGCGATATGATTCAAAAGACGCCCCCAGACGCAAGGAAGCCAAAAATGAGAAAATCAGGGAGACGCGCGTTCTTTGCGCAACTCTTTGCGCTAATTGTGGTCGGCGCGACGGGGGGAGGTAAGATCGCCTACGGCGGCGCGACCTCCCCCTTGCTGGACGCGGAGAAGCTCAAGTACGAACTTAGAGTTTTGACCCCGGCGCAAGGAGCCTATGTCGACGACGTCGTCGACAAAGTGAAGAAGGGACAGTTGCCAATTAAAATCTTGTCGGCGGCGTATCAGTACGCGATGCGTCGCGAAGTCGGGCGACGACCTCTCTATTTCAAGATCTGCATCGAGCAGTTGGCGAAAAAAGCAGGTTTGAAACTCTCGTTTTTGTCGTTCTAGCGCTTATGGACGGGGACGCGATTGCGATTCCGAAAAAACAACGACGCCGCGGAGAACGTTTTTCTCGTTCCCTGCGGCGTTCTTCATTTCTTGACGGCGCGTTTCCAATTTCGAGCAAGCTCGCGTCCCTTTAGCCTTCCGTTGGGAGATTGGAACTGAGAAATTCGGCCCGGCTTGCGTTCTCGTCTTCTTCGTCTTCAAAGTCTCTGCCGAGGCGTCGCGATCGGTTCGCGGGTTGACTTAGGAGCAAAAGTTCGTCAGGGGAGGGAATCGACGTTTTGTCGAGAAGATCGAGCGACAGTCCCAAACGGATATCGGAAAGGAACGACGTCGCTTCTTCAAGCGTGGTTGTTTGCGCCATATGGAGGACGCCGAGAGCGCGGCGGCAACGATCTAGAAGCGCCCTGCGATTGGTCGATAAGAGCGTTTCGCGAGCTCGACGTTCGTAATTTACGACCCCAGGAATGATCTCGCGCAACTGCTCGACGATTTCTTCCTCGGATACGCCGAGCGATCTTTGAGAGTTAACGAGGAACATGTCGCCGGGCGCCCGCTCGTCCGAACCGTAAAGGCCGGAAATCGCGAAGTTGAGTTTTTGCAATCCGCGAAACGCTTTGGCCATTTCCCCCGTTTCGACGAGCGCGGGCAGGTGGAGCGCGACGCTGGCGCGAAGTCCCGTCCCAAGGTTGGAGGGGCTGGCGGTAAGGTATCCGTACTGGTCGTCGAAAGAGTAGTCAAGTTTGGACTCAAGACGGTCGTCGAGGGAATTAACGCGTTCGTACGCCGTTTCGAGCGCGAGTCCGGGCGCGATCGCTTGGAGTCGCAGATGATCCTCCTCGTTGACCATAACGCTGAATCTCTCTTTATTGTCGAAGAGGAGACCTCGCGGACGTTTCGAATCGAGAAAATCTCGGTTGACGAGTCGTCGTTCGAAGAGAAACAGGGCGTCGTCGTCGGGAAGGTTGGAAAAATCGACGAAGGTGACTTTTGACGCGTCGAAGAGTTTTGCGAAGGTCCCGCAAACCGACGTCATGAGATTTTCTAAATCGAGATCCGTCGCTCTTCCGACGAAACTGTATCCGTCCAAATTTCGAGCAAGTCGAACTCTCGAAGAAATAACAACGTCGGATTCTTCTCCCTTGTCCTGAAGCCAAGCGCTTAATTGGCGCGCTAAATCGTCGATTTTCACAGTCGTTCCTTTTGAGTTTCTGGAGATCGAATCTCTGCGGATGAAGCCGCAAAGGGCGCCGAACGCGCGTTTGCTCGCCGACGATTTGCGAAATATAGTCTTTTCCTGACGTCGCGGCAAGCGCCAAAAGATGAAAAAAAAAGAGACCCGTTAAAGCGAAAGGGGTTCGTTGGCGAGTCGTCGTTCCGCGCGAGTAAGTTCGTACATATCGCTGATGAGTTTAATGTCGCAAGGACGCTGCTTTACATTGCGGCGCGCGAACATGCGCTCCTGCGTCAATTCCATGAGCTCGACGGGAACTTCCGTGATCTGGCCGAAAGAACGCGCGTAATTCACAAAGCTTGGAACCGCCGTTGTGACGAATCCGTAGCATAGGCAGCAGGCGCCGAGCGTTTTGCCCGTGAAAATACTCGTGTTAATCGCCGTTTTAGAGTAGTCGCCGATGACGCAACCGAGGAACTGCATATGCGACGGGAACTTACCAGCGACCGTCTCCTGCGAGACTTCGTTATACGAATTTTTAAGGTCGCTGTTGCAGGTTCCCGCGCCAAGGTTGACCCAACTGCCCACGTAGCTGTGCCCGAGGAACCCATGGTGCTGTTTGTTGGAATATTTTTCGATCGTCGTCGCTTCGACTTCGCCGCCGATTTTGCACGTCGAACTAATTGCGACAAAGTCTTTGATTGCCGCGTGCTCGATGATTTTACTTTTTGCGCCGACGTAAACCGGTCCGCGAATGAAGCAGAACGGACCGATTTTAACGTCCTCGTTGAGCAGGACGGGACCTTCGCTCGCGTCGCACACAAAGTATTCTTCAATTTTCGGACGCCGCGCCTCGTCGCGCGGGACGAAAAGTCCGTCTTTGACCTCGACGTATTCGCCCGTCGCGATGCGGTATTCAAGGTTCTCGTTAAGGAATCGGAGATGGTATCGAATTGCGTCGGAAGGACGTTCGAGCAACGGGATTGGCTCGGAAGTTTCGACCTCGGGGAGCGCGAGGTCGCGGATTATCCCCTGCAACTGAGCGCAACCGATTTCTTGGTTCGGGAGAAGTCTAGGATCGTTGATGAACGCGGCGGCGACGGAAGCGCCCGATCGGATATAGCCGCCCTGTTCGTATCCGCATGTCGTCAGAGTGCGCCATGATTTGAGAAGGCCGTAATGCGGCGCGGTTCGCGCGTTAATGAAGAGGATCGGCCCTCTGCGTTCGCCTGCGCTTGGCGTCCATGTGTAGGGAGCGTCTTCTCGGAGAATCGCGCGGAGATGCGGTCGAACGACGAGTTCTATGTCGCCGCCAAGCTGTTTGGCAAGGTTGAAGAGCCGGGTGGAGCCGACGCTTATAGAGAACGCGGGACGCCCGATCGTGATCGGATAGAGATTGACGACCTGATCGTCTTCAAATAATACGACGTGCATATCTTGTTCCTAACTCATATGGTCGGCGCGCCAAAGAAACGCCGAATTGCCGTTGTTTGCCCGAGAATTGATCGTCGAGTTTCTTCCCCATTCGTTGGCGCTGGGCGAGCGCGACGCGCCGCGATCTCAACGCGGCGGCAAGGCGTTTATTGTATCGGATTTAACAAAAATGCAAAGTTAGGGCGCCGAGGGAAATCTTTTTCATTGCGGTTCGTCGAAGGCGGAAAAGGGACGTCGTCATTTTTTTTTCAAAAGATTTTGGACGGATTGGCAACATTTTTGCGTAATACGTTGTGCGACGCGTCTGCGACGCTGTTGACAGACGTCAAATTATTGATTAAGACGTCTGCTACGACAGAACGTCGGACGTTCCCATAGTTGTCGCAAATTCATAGAGAAACCAAACGTGAACGTTGATAATATAAGGAGACGCGCTATGCGCAAGGTTTTACGACGTCGGTTTTCAACTCTTCTCGCCTGCGGCGTCGCCGTCGCGCTTATGGGCGTCGGCGCGGTCTTACGGGCCCAAAATTTCCTCGCGCCCCCGTCCGCGCGGAACGTCCAGCCTCAGACTCCTCCGACGCTTGTGGAACTCCCGCCGATTCAGAGTTCGTCTTCGACGTCGAGTTTACAACCAGTCGCTCAAGACGATTTGAACTCGCGTCTCGCCGAACTCACTCCGGAGGAGCAGATCGCCGTTAGGCTTTACGCGGAGCGAAATAAGAGCGTTGTGAACGTCTCCACTTTCGAGACGCGTCAGACGTTCTTCGCGCGGCAGGTTTCCGAAGGATGCGGAAGCGGCGTCGTACTCAATCGCCAAGGCGTAATCTTGACGAACTTTCACGTCGTCGAGAATACGACAAAGATCGTCGTGACGCTCTTTAACGGCGAGTCATACGAGGGCAAACCAATCGCCGTCGATCCGAACACGGACGTCGCGATCGTTAAGATCGACGCGCCCGCCGATCAACTGTTTCCCGTCGATTTCGGCGATTCTTCAAGGCTTCTCGTCGGTCAGACCGTTTACGCGATTGGCAATCCTTTTGGACTTGAACGCACGATGACCAAGGGGATCATTTCGAACTTAAACCGTTCGATCGACAGTCCGCAGCAGTTCCGTCAGATTAAGGGCGTTATTCAGATTGACGCGGCGATTAACCCCGGCAACTCGGGCGGCGCGCTCTTCGACACGAAGGGACGGATGATCGGAATGAACACGGCGATCGCCAGCCATGTCGGCGAAAACTCCGGGGTTGGATTTGCGGTGCCGATCAATACGATTCACCGTATCGTGACAATCTTGCTCGAACGCGGCGAAGTCGTCCGCGGCGACGCCGGCGTCGTTCAGGTGACGGAGACTGAAAACGGACTCATTCCCGCGTTGATCGACGAAGGGGGCGCGGCAGATTTGGCGGGACTTCGCGGGGGCAAGCTCGTGATTACCGTTCGGGAACGCAACGGCATGCGGTATCGTACTCAAGAGCAGGTTCGTCCTGAAGGCGGCTTCGATCTTATAACCGGCGTGAACGGTCAGCCTGTAAAGACGGGCGAAGAGTTTATCACGGCGGTCGAAGAGCATGAGCCGGGCGAAAAGATTATTCTCAACGTTCTGCGCGGCGGACGCCAGATTGAACTGCCCGTCGTCTTGAAGTAACCGAAGACGACGTTTGAACGCGACCGGACGCGCGTCGCATTATGCAATAAGGGACGACGCTTGAACGAGCGCCGTCCCTAACTTTTGTTCGTTCTTAGGGGGGGATTCATTTCTGAAAAGCTCTTGCGTCGGAGTTGGAAAAACGGTACTGTTGGGAACCTTATTCTTTTTCGGAAGGAACCGATTATGAACGTTTGGCGCAAGATCGTTCGGATAACTTCGGACGGGGAAACGGGAACGAACGCTTTGACGCTGTCTCCGCGTCGCTTCGTCCTTTTGTTCTTTCTTGTCGCGCTATGCGTTTATTTATCCTCTTTAACGGGGTGTTCCGGGTTTCCCGCGCGCGGGGGAAACGCGACGGCGGTTGGCGCTTTTGAACCGGACCAGCCGAATCCGCTCTTTGTCGAGACGCGCGACGCCGAGGCGTTGTGGGACTCGATCGTCGACGTGATCGATAATTATTACGTTATCGAAACGGAAATCCCCGTACGGACTTACGAACGTCAGGATTCCAACGGACAGGTCTACGTCTATCGAACCGAGGGACGGCTCGAAACGAAGCCGTCGATTATGGGCGGGGTTCAGGAACCGTGGCGCAAAAACGGCGCTCGATGCGAGGATCGATGGTTCGCAACCTTTCAGACCGTTCGCTCAAGCGCAGTCGTTCGCGTCGTTCCCGAGGGGGAAGGGTTCTTCGTCTATCTTTCCGTCTTCGACGAAATCGAAGATATGCCGCGTCCGATCGGCGCGAGCATCGGTTATAACCTGAAATTCAGAGAAGACGTTTCGCAGCTCTCTCAGCCCGTCGGGGAACGCGCGAAGTCGAAAGGCTGGATTCCCGTCGGACGCGACGACGATCTTGAAGGACGGATCATGAAAGAACTCGCGTGGCGCGTTGGAACGCCGCGAACCGTAATCCACGCCGGACTCGATTCCGATCTCGTTCCCTAGGCCGTCGAAGACGGATTTAAAACGCGTCTTGCCAAACGTTTTTCACTTAGACGCCGGGGTCGCGCGCCGTTCTACAACTCGCCGATTGCCAAAACAGATTTTTCTCAATAAATTAAAATTCAATCACGCGGGGAGCGACTTCTATGTCAAACGCCCTTGGGGCTTTCTTTTGAGTGTTGACGCTAAGACCGATTATGGTCGTAACCAAGCGTGTTTTCTTGAACTTGTCATAACTTGCGTAAATACTCTGAATCTTTTGATTCAAGCAAAGAATTATTCAACTTCGTCGCGAGGTTTGTATAATTCTTTATGATCGCTCAAGGCGCGACCAACGGAGGTTCGATCCATGGTATTTTCGCGCTTCGTAGACGACATGCGCGACGACGCCCAACGAGAAAAATTGCGTCGACGCGTCCTCATAGAATTAAACAGCCGGAGTTTTAGACTTTTGCGACTTTTCAACAACGTCGCTCTGGAATTCGAAAATGACAGGCATTCCGCTTATTATCGCATTTGTCGCCGCCGTTGCGCTGATGATCCTTGCGATCTCTAGATTTAAGGTTCATCCATTTCTTTCGATCATGGGCGTTTCCCTGATTTTGGGGCTAGTCGCGGGAATCCCGATCGTGGACGTCACGCTAGAAGACGGTTCTAAGGTATCCGGTCTTGCGTCGGTTATTGGCGCCGGCTTTTCCGGGACGTTATCCAGCATTGGCGTCGTCATTATCCTGGGCGCTTTGATTGGCGCTATTCTGGAAGTTACGGGAGCGGCCCTAAAAATTGCCGACACGGTCATTCGTCTGATCGGTAAGACGCGGCCCGTCCTGGCGTTAGAGTTGATGGGGTGGGTTGTTTCCATCCCGGTTTTTTGCGATTCCGGCTTCGTTATCCTTAATCCGATCCGTAGGGCGCTGGTCGGCCGAACCGGCGCGTCTTCGGTCGCCACGACTGTGGGACTCAGTTCGGGGCTATATCTGTCGCATGTTTTTATCCCGCCAACCCCCGGTCCCATCGCCGCCGCCAATACTCTTGGCGTGGGCGACAACCTTCTGATGGTCATGGGCTCTGGCGTTATTTGTTCCATATTCCCTTTGATCGCAGGATATCTCTATGCCAACTTCATCGGCAAAAGAATCCGTTCCGCAGATGAAGCGAACCTCGAAGAAGTCGCGAAGACTTATGAGGAGTTGATTGCGGAATATGGCAGACTTCCCGGCGGGTGGAACTCCATGGCGCCTATTGGCGTTCCCGTTATCCTAATGGCGTGTTCTTCTATCGCCTCCATGGTTGGAACGACAGGATTCGTCAAAGATCTTCTGTCTTTCTTGGGAACCCCCGTCATCGCGCTGATTGTCGGAACGATCTTTGCCGTGATTCAGTTGAACAACGCGGGGAAAATGGAAAGATTCTATGACTTGACCAACGAAACGCTTAAGACGGTCGGTCCGATCCTTTTTGTCACCGCCGCAGGCGGCGTTCTTGGCAAAGTTATCGCCAGTTCCGACATGATTAACTATATAAGGGAGCATGCGTCCGTTCTTCAGACCATGGGAATTATCTTCCCGTTCGTTCTCTCCGCGATTCTTAAGTCCGCGCAGGGTTCTTCCACCGTGGCGTTGACGACGACCGCCGGGATTGTCGCGCCTCTTCTTCCCCTTCTGGGACTGTCCAGTCCGATCGGCGCTTGTCTTTCCTGCATGGCGATTGGCGCGGGCGCCATGACCGTGTCGCATGCGAACGATTCGTTTTTCTGGGTCGTCGCCAACTTCGGCGCTATGACGCCGGGGCAGGGGTATAAGACGCAGACCACCAACACTCTTGTCTTGGGACTCTCCGCGATGGTTGAAATTTTCCTTTTATCCCTAGTTCTCAAGTAAAGGCGACGTCGCCGATATCTGCGGATTCGTCTGTAAATTGCCGAACCGTCCTTTGATACGATTTTCGACGCCCGCCTTGACGGAGAGGAACGGCTACGTTTTCGACGTCTCCGACGTTTCCTCCGGTTTCCCGTTTCCCCAGCGTTTATAAAACTCGGCGAGAATCGCGCCGGAGATGTTGTGCCAGACGGAGAAGATCGCGCCGGGCGCGGCTGCAAGGGGCGCCGTCGCAAAGACCTGATGCGCGAGTACCGTCGCTAGCCCGGAATTTTGCATCCCAATTTCGATCGACAACGCCTTCGACTTCGAGGGACTGAGTCTAAGAAGAAACCCGAGAACCAGTCCGGCAAGACAGCCTAGAAGGTTGTGAAGAACGACGACGACAAAGACGATTTTGCCCGTCGCGAGGATCTTTTCCGAGTTGTGCGAGACGACCGCCGCGACGATGAGACATATGGCCGCGATTGAGACGTAAGGCATAATGTTGATAATCTTAGCGGTCAGTCGTCCCCATATCTTATTGACGACGATTCCCAGCGCGATCGGAACGACGACGACTTCCGCGATCGTAAGGAACATTTCGGAAACGTTGACGTTAATCGTCGTTCGCAGGAGCAGATAGGCGATCGCGGGCGTGAGGAAAGGCGCCAGCAGAGTGCTGACGCTTGTCATGGCGACCGACAGCGCGACGTCGCCTTTCGCCAAGTATGTTACGACGTTGCTCGCCGTCCCGCCCGGACACGCGCCAACAAGCGCGACCCCGGCGAGCAACTCCGGCGGCAATGAGAACGCCTTTCCCAACGCGTACGCCAACCCCGGCATGACGACAAACTGCGCGACGCACCCGAGAACGACCTCGAACGGTCGGGTAAAGACAGCCTTAAAATCGTCAAGCTTGAGCGCTAAGCCCATGCCGAACATCACGACCATGAGCAGATAGTTGATCCATCCTGTCGCAATCCAAAGGGCGGTCGACGGGGCGAAGAGCGCAAGGGCGGCGACGACGAGAACGACGAGAGCCATATCAAAACGTCTAATAAAAAACGCCGAACCGCAGTAGACGCGCGTCGCGTCCCTTGCGGTTCGGCAGTCAATGAGACGCGTCTGGGAAAACAACTTTGTCGTCGGTCAGTCGGCGTAAAAAACGCGATTCGGTTTGCGTTCCGGCGCGGCTGGAAGCGGATCCGCCGCGTAGCCGAGAGCGCAGTGCCCGATCCCAAAATATTCGCCTTCGACGCCAAGATTCTTGAGGAACGCCTGATATTCCGGCGTCTCAAACTCTTCCTTCGCGCGGTGAATCCAGCACGACCCAAGACCCAGCGCGTGGGCCGCGAGCATGAGGTTGCCCATGACGAGACTCCCGTCGTAGACGGCGGTCGCGCAGTCTTTCGCGGCGAGGACGATTAGAATCACAGGCGCTCCGTAAAACGGATCGAATCCTTCCTGCCAGCCGCCGATTTTGCAGTTGTCTTTCGAAAGTTTCTCAATTAGATCCTTACGCGTAACCTTGACGATGATCGGCGTCTGCGTTCCTCTGCCGCTCGCCGCGTACAAGCCCGCTTCGATAATTTGATCGATTGTTTCCTTATCGGGCGTTTCCGACTTGAATTTACGAACGCTACGGCGTTCCTTCATCGCTTTGATTATATCGTTCATGAAAAGCGCCTTTCTAAAAAGAGTGAGATTCGTTACTCGCGATAGGGGATCGGGTCGGGAACGCCCGCCTCCTCGAAGCCTTTCTTCCTCAAAACACACGATTCGCAACGTCCGCAGGAGAGGCCGTTTTGATCGAGGTCGTAACAGGTTCTAGTCAGGGAGTAATCGACTCCGAG
>CAMZHY010000046.1 GCA_947307005.1 uncultured Planctomycetaceae bacterium | reverse complement strand
CAGAAATCTCTCCGATCGCGGAATTCTGCGCGGAAGTGAATTCGAAGGGAAAGAGCTTGCGGATTCTTGAATCAATCTTGACGGAGCCGGGCAGCTCCGGCGCTTTGAGATTGACGCGGCGTCTCGCGCGGCAGAGCGCGAGCGCCAGCTGCAGCACGAGCAGTTCCTGATACGCGAACCGTCGCCGCGCGTATTCCGCCTCTTCCGGAGACGAAGGATAATGAATCAGCCGAATCGCCTCCGCGATCGGCGCAAGCTCGCGCTTCTGACGCAAACTCTCGGGAAGCGCCTCGGGAAGATAATCGGGGAGCGTTTCCAACGCCCCGCGAACGGCGCGTTGCAACTGCGCCTGCGTCAGCCCTTCCGTCAGCGAATAGACGGGCAGAACGAATTTCTCTTCAATCTCGGGGGAGGCGCCGTCCGCGCTCCATGGGACGTCGAGTCCCGTGTCGAGATAAGTGAGCTTCGGGTGCGAAAACTGCCAGAACCCTTGATTCCTTTTCGGCTTGCCCGTGAGAATGAGCGGTCGTCCCTGCCGAAACGGGTTCGCGACGTAGGGCATGTTGAACCAGATCGCTTGAACGACGTCCCCTTTGACGTCGACATTGAGAGTGACGATAGGTCCGCGCCGCGTTCGCCGAACGCTAAAACTGAGAATTTCGCCCGCGATCGACTGAACGGCGTCGTCGGTAAGCGCGGTCGCGTCGCGGCGAAGGACGACCTCGAGATAATCGCGAGGAAAGTAGAAGAGCAGATCGTAAGCGCGTCGGATTCCCAGCTTCGCCATAAGCTCCGCGCGCGCGGAGCCGACGCCCTTCATCCGAGCGACGGGAAGCGTCAAGAGTTCTCGTCGCGCAGCGCCGTCGGCCGCGGGGGCGTTAGCGCTTGCGCCGTCGTCTCTTTTGAGAGGTTCGTCCGCGTCGCCGCTCGTCGGCGTTCCGCTGTTTGTCTGCATGGCTGTAAGATTTTAAGACGTTGAGGACGTCGAAACTTGTCAAAAGGGCGTCATTCCGTCGGCGAAGACTTGACGGCGCCGCCGCGAATCGCGGGATTGAGTTCGTCAACCTTCGCGAGGTCGGCTTCCGCCTCCTCTTTGCGCCCCAGCTGGTTCAGAACGCCGGCGCGCTCAAAATAGACGTCGGCGTCGGTCGCGTTGATTTCGATCGCGCGCGAAAGGTCCATGAGCGCGTTCCCCCAATCGCCGAGTCCTTTAAAATGGAGCCCGCGATACTTGTAGGCGGCGGAGAGTTGCGGATCGATTTCCAGCGCCTTATTGAAGTCGACGAGCGCCGCGTCCCAATCGCCGGAACTTTCGTAGACGCGAGCGCGCGTGACGTAGATCATCGGATTGAGCGCGTCGAGTTCGCTCGCCTTCGTCAAATCGGCGAGCGCCTGCGAATACTCCTGTCGCTTCTGACGCAGGAGCCCGCGATTGACGTAGTAGTTCGGATTCGTCGGCTCCTCCTCGACGCAGCGGTTCAAATCTTCCAACGCCTCGTCGAGACGACCGACGTTCGCGTAGGCGTAGCCGCGTCCGCCGAGCGCCGCGATGCGATAAGGATCGACCGCAAGAGTCGCGTCGAAGTCCTTGACGGCGTCGTCAAACTTCCGGAGTCCGAGCCGCGCCTCGCCGCGCCCGCACAGCGCCGCAACGAGGCGAGGATCGATCGCAAGCGCCTTGTCGAAACAACGCTCCGCTTCCGCGTAATCGTAGCCGCGGAGCGCGATTTCGCCGAGTCCTGCGTAAGGCGCGGCTATATTGGAATTGATCTCGAGAGCCTTCTGAAAACAAGCGGTCGCTTCGTCGAGGTCGTTTTCTTGAAGTCGTTCCATTCCCGTCATGGCGTAATTCGCCGCTTGGCGACGCGAGTCGGAACATCCGACGAGAAACGACGGCGTCAGCGCAATGGTAAGAACGACGATCCAAAAGCTTCTTCTTTCCATAAAAGGCTCCCTCCGCAACCGTGCGGCTCTACGGGGTCGGCAAAACGTTTCCTGTATTCTTAGGACGCGGGTTACGACGCTTCAAACAGCTTGACGAGATCGGGGACGTTGGGCGCGTCGGTCAAGCCGACGACGACGTCTCCCCTTTCAAAAATGAACTCCGCGTGCGGCATGACGACCTGATTGTCGCGAATGACGGACGCGAGCAAGGTCGGACGAGGCAGTTTTAATTCGCGCAGCGTCACGCGCGTCGCCTCCGAATTATCGCCGACCTCGATCTCGACGACGTCCGCCGGCCCGTTCAGGATCGTGGAATTCCGAAAAACGAGCGCGCCCGCGTGCATAAAGCCATCCGCCTGACGCGCCATGACTTCGTAAGGACTCACCGCTTCCGTGAAATTGAGCTTTTCGACGACGCCCGCATAGTCTCCGTGACGGATCACGGAAATACACGCTTTCGCGCCGAGGTCGCGCGCCTCGACGCACGCCATGATGTTATACTCGTCGTCGCCCGTGCAACCGAGGAAGAAGTCCGCCTTGCCCGCGTCCTGCTCGTCTAAAATTGACTTCCGACGACTGTCGCCGTGAACAATCGTCGCCGTGTCGCCAAACTGAAACGCAAGTTGCTTGCAGCGTTCCAGATTGCGCTCAAAAATCTTAACGTCGTACCCGCGACGACATAGAACTCGCGCGATATTGGCGCCCGTCTCGCCGCCGCCGGCAATCATGACGTATTGGTTGCGAACGGAGCCGGTCTTGAGTTCCTTTTTGATTTTCTCAACCTGCGTTCGGGCGCCCATAAGCGCGACGCGATCGCCGAGTTCGATCTGATCGTCCGCCGTCGCGATGTGCGAAACGCCGTCCCGCGTGATCGCGCCGACCCGAACGTCGCGCGGAAGCTTGAGCGTCGAAAGGGGCTTGCCGGTAAGGGACGACTCGCGCGTGATGAGCACGTCCTGCAATTCGAGTTCGCCGCTCGCAAAATGCTCGATAATCATCGAGCCCGGTTCGCGAATGCGGCGCGCCAGTTCGACGGCGGTCAGGTAATCTTGGGTAAAGAATCGGTCGATGAGAAAATGACGCCGGTAGTCAAAGGACGCGAAGTCGCGATACGCGATCGAATTGACGCGCGCCGCGACTCGTCGCGTTCCCATTCCTCGCGCAACGCTTCCCGCCAAGAGATTGGCTTCGTCGCTGCTCGTGAACGCAAAACACACGTCCGCCGTCGTCGCGCCCGCTTGGAAAAGAACGCTCGCCTTCAACGCGTCCCCGCAAATCACGCGAACGTCGTTCTGGTCAAGTTCGCGACAAACGTCGTTGCGACATTCGACGACCGTAACGTCGTGCCCCTGTTCGCTCAATCGCTTCGCAATATACCCGCCGACGGTTCCCCCGCCTAAAACAAGCGTCTGCATCGTCATCCTCCAACGTCTCGACCCTAACGGCCAGGATCGGCTCGATTGTAAGGGATTTAACCGTCTTCGTCAACGGGCGAGGTCCTCGCTAGCGTCGCGCGCCGGAGGGCGCGAGGAGCGCGACGACCTCGGGCGCGTCGAGCCGCTCAACGACCGCGACGGCGCGAGAGAAATCCGCGTTAATATTATGCGCCGCGCGAAGCATGCAACACGGCGATCCAGCGGCGAACGCCGCCGCCGAGCCCGCGCCGCTGTCCTCCAAGACGAGCATCTCGCCGGGCGCGACCCCGAACCGCGCCGCCGCTTTCTGATAAACCTGCGGATCGGGCTTGCCGCGCGTTATGTCGTCGCTCGTGAGGACGAAATCGAAACGTTCGCCTATTCCGTCCTTTTTAAGAACTTCAGAGACGACGCGCCGCGCGCTGGACGTGCAGACGGCGCGCGGAATATTGCGTTTTTCAAGAATATCAAGAAGTTCGAGAACTCCCGGTTGCGTTTCGTAACCGTCTTTGAGGAGCTCGATGAAAATATCTTCCGATTCGCGCTGGAGCGCTCGCCAATCTTCCGTAAGGGAACAGCGTTCGATAAAGAGTTTAAACGTAAACTCGGGCGTTCGTCCCATCGTGGCGTCGCATAACTCTTGGGTGTACTCGCATCCCCGTCGTCCCAAGAGAACGACCGCCGATTTCCAGTAGACTGACTCCGTTTCGAAGATGAGCCCGTCCATATCAAAGGCGACCGCGACGGCGCCTCCCTGTCGATCTGTCTGTACGTTCATAAGCGTTCCTTTGCCAAAGCGCGCGATTAATCGGCGCGCCCCGCGCGATCTCGATATTCGACCATAAAGTACACAAGCTCCTCGATTTCCTCCGGGCCGCGTTTCTCGGTAAAGGCGAGCAGAAGACCGTCGTCGAGTTTATATCCGCCGACGACGCCCCACTTTTCGAGATAGGCGAGCGTCCCGGCGGGATCGGCGACTTTAACGGCGAATTCGCGTAAAAACGGCGCGTCGTAGAGAAACTCAAACCCCGCCTTCGCGAGCGCGTCATGCGCGTACAGCGCGCGTTCGCGCGATATTTTCGCGGCGCGACGAAGGGCGCGATCGTCCGCGTAGGCGAGATGAACGAGCGACCGCAAAGGGTCCAGCGCGCGGGCGCCGATCGTCTCCGTTGGTCGAACGCCGCGTCCGAAATCGCGCGCAAGACAAAGCTCCCAATCGCCCGACGGCGCTTTGACGCGTCGCGCGAGGGTCGGCGGCGCGTTCTCGAGGAAGATCCGCGACGCCGCGACGAATCCGAGTCGAACGTCCCCCTTTTCACGCCGCGCCGGAACCGCGTGAACGTCGCTGGCGACGAGGTCCGCGCCCCAGTCCGCAGGAGGACGAAGAATCGCAAGCGCGACGGGATCGACCGCCATCACGAAGAGCGCCCCGACGGCGCGCGTCGCCTCCGCAATCCGTCCGACGCGCTCAAGGCAGCCGTAGAAATTCGGATAGGGCGCGACGACGGCGGCGATCCGATCTCCTTCTTCGTCCAACGTTTGACGAAGAGCGTCGAGATCGGTTAGCCCGGCGCGACTGGGGACGACCCGCAGTTCGAACGCCCCGGCGCGCGCGTACGCGTCCAGTCGCGACAAAGCCTCGGGCGACGCCGTTCCCGGAACGACAATCAGCCCGCGCCCCGTCGCCTCGATCGCGCAAAGACACGCGCGTCCGAGCGCCGAGCCGCCTCGATAGAGCGAAACGTTCGCCGACGCCATTCCGGAAAGACGACAGACCTTTTCTTGAAACAGGAAGACCGCCTTGCAGAGCTCGTCGGAAAGCTCTTCATGACCTTCGGCGCTCGCGCGGTGAAATTCGAGTTGCGACGCGAGTCGATCGACGGAAAGAGGCGCCTGATGATCGTAGTCGTCGGCGCCGAGAAAGACGGGACCGTCCTCCGAGGAGGTCGAAGCCGCAAGGTCTCTAAGTCGGGCAAGTTCCCGTCGTTTTTCTTCATCAGTCGGAGACGACGAAGAAATCTGCGAAGGAGAATTCTGCGTTCCCGACGGAAGATCGACCAAGAAATCGTCGTAAAAGACAAGACCCGAGGCGCGAAGGAATTCTCGCGCCTCATCGGAATTCAATTGATTCGACATAACGGCGGCGCCAAGGGGCGCGTCCAGACTCAATGGAGGAAATGGTACGCGAGGGCGGCGACGATGATCGCGACGACGACCCAAGCGAGGCGAGAACCCAAGCGCGAAACGCGCGGAGCGCCGTTGGAAACGTACGGCCACACCGCGTCGACCCAGAACCCAGCCTGTTTCAAATCGGCGGGTTCGAGTTTCTCCCCTCTCTGGGCGCGTTCGTAGAGACTCGCGAGAAACGAAAGCTTCTCGTTGACGCCTTTGGGAACCTGCTTCTGAATTTGGACGATCATCGAAGTAAACGAATCGTTCTCGTCCGCGTCGAAGTTCCTAACCAACAACTGTTCGATTTTCTTGATTTCGGAGACAAATTTTCCTGTGGTGAGTTTCATGTTTTCATTCTCCTTCAGGGGTAAATTTAAAAACGCGCAGCCTCGTGGGTTGCGGAGGTCCGTCGGGTTGAGGTCTGTCGCGATTCGGCGCCGGAGCTTCCCAACGGAACACCCAGCGGTCGCCGTCGACCGACAGGGTATGCGATCTTGGTAGAAGCCGCGCGTCGTCGCTTTCGACGCGATTCAATTCCGTCGCAATCTCTTGCGCGTATTCAGGGCGTCTGACCGCGTCCGCGCCGGGCGTCGGCGCGGGCGGATCGGTAGGTTTAAGCGTTTCGGCGTCGAGATAAACGACGCCGCTTTTTTTCTGTTCGACGAGTTCGTATCGAAGCGACAACTTCGTCGGCGAAACGACGGAAACGCCGCTGAAGGTAAGCTCGTAGCGAATGGATCCGCCGCCGGAAAAGCGCCACGGCAGTTCCCACGAAGTGCATTGGACTTTATTCCAGCCGCCCTTCTCGGAACGCGCGTTCCAGATTTGGAGGTTTCCGTCGTCGTCGTATTTCGTGTAGGTCAGAACCGGGAGCCCTTCCTGATCTAAGCTGAGACGAATCAGCGGGTTGAGGAGCCCGCCGCCGGAGGGAATCGGCGCGACGATTTCGCCCTTCTCGAGCGTTATCGGCAGTTCGATTCGCTCGCCCTTTGAATTCTCCCAATGAATCAGATCGGGAGAACGAGCGTAGGAAAGGTCGTGATTCGTCGCGCAGTCGGGCGTGTCGCGCCAAACCCACGCGACGTGAAAAAATCCGTCTTTCCCGAGCGTCGGACGCGTGAAATAAGCGTTCATCGCGCCTTTGCCGTCGAAAAGCGGCTTATCGAGAAGGCGCGACCACGACTTTGTCTTTTCGTCGTAGACGTTCCAGATTTGATCGCCGTTCCCGCTGCCGCCGTCGCGATACGTAAAGAGGAGCCGCCCCTCTTTATCGCGCATAAAATTCGGGTACGTAACGCGCGCCTCGCGCTCGCCCGTCATGCTCGCGACGCGCTCGAGCGTCGAAATATCGTTCGGTTTCGTCGCGCGAAAATAGATCAGGGGAACCGCGTGCATATTTCCCGTCACGTGCAGGAAGCCGTCGGAATCGAAGGTCATTTCGACGTAGTTATGCGAGTCCCAGCCGATCTTCGTCGGCAACTTTTTGAACTCCCACCCGTCGCCGTCGAAGGCGCGACGACCTATCGTCATTGTTTGATCGTAAGAATAGAACCCAACGTAGACCGCGTCCGGACGCGCCAAAAACTTGAACCCGACGGTCACGCCGTTCCAAACGTCGGAAACGTCCTCGCGTTCGACAAGTTTCCAACGCGGCGTCGGCTCGTTCGCCGCGACCGCCGAAGTCAAAGCGACGGTCGCGACAAGCGCGCAAACCGCCGACGCGACGCATGTCAAAACGCTGAAAACACAAGCGAATCGCTTCATTTGACCTTCCTGCAAACGGAGTCAATCCCGAAAAACGCGCTATTTCTCAACGGGGACGAACGCGCCCGCGATAACCCACGCGATTTGCGTCGGCTTGTCGCTCGTGAGCTTGAGAAGTCCCGTCTCTTGATCGATCGCGTAAACGTAGATCGAACCCGATTTCTTATTGCTCACGACGAGAAAATGATTCGTGGGGTCGAGCATGAAGAAACGCGGAAACGCGCCGTAGGTGGAAATCCGTTGCAGCAGCGGCATGTCGGGATTCTCGTCCCCCGCGCAGACCGCGTCTGCGTCAAACGCGACGACCGTGTTCTGACCGCGGTTGCTCGCGTAAACGACGTGTTTTCCATTCGGAAGCGCGACAAATTCAATCGCGGCGGTCTTGTTGCCGTACGTGTACTCCTTGCCGTCGACGAGGGTCTCTTCGTCGGTGAGCTTCGCGCGATACTCTTCTTCGATCGTCGTCCACGTTCCGAGACGCTTCCCCTCGCCCTTTGCAAAATCAACGCGGAACGCCGAAAGGGTCGAATCAAGTTCGTTGATCGAGAAGACGATCAGTTTGCCGTTGGCGTCTTCCGTGAAGGCGAGATGGCGCGGACCGGCGCCCGCGGGCGTCGCGAGGAACGGAACGTCGGGGTCTTCTTCGAGCGCGCCCGTTTCTTCGTCGAGTCGCGCGATGTAAATACGGTCGGAGCCGAGGTCGCTCATGACGACGCGCCAGACGCCGTTCGTCTTGACGAAATAAGAAGAATGGCCGTAAGGATGATCCTGACGGCGCTTGAGCGGACCGCTGCCGTCGCGATGATATTTCGCGGTTACTTTGTCGACGGAGCCGTCTTCCTTGAGTTTAATCACGGAGAAATCGCCGCTCGAATAGTTGGCGGCGTTCAAATACTTCGCGTCGGGACGGACGCTCGTATGGCAGACGCCCTGCCCCGTCGTCGGAATCCCGTTCATGAGCGTTAGATCGCCGGTTTTACGATCGACCTTGCACGCGTAAGCGTTCGCCCAGCCGTCGGACGGCGCGGCGGTTCCGACAAACCAAAGGCGGTCTTTTCCCGGCGCCGTCGCCAGATACCCGGACGACGCGGCCTTGAGCGCGAGTCGAACGTCGGAAATCGCGCCCGTCTCCGAGTCAAACTTGCCGACGTAGATTCCCTCTGAACGAGGAATCCCCTTCTCCTTCTGCTCCTGCGTCGTGTCGCCCGTCGACGTTCCAAAGTAGATCCAATATTGCTCGGCGTTTGCGCTCTTAACGGCGGACAGCGCCAAAATGAGCGCGAGCGCGACGGTTAGAAACGACGGAAAAATAACGGCGGTCGTTCTCATGATATGTTCAAGCTCCTGTTTTCAATTTCGAGACGAAGGCGCGTTCCCTCGCCGCATAAGATGATAACCCGCGATCGACTCGAAATCAAGCGTTCGAACGGCCCTATTCTCAACGACGTTCGCAAAAACGAATTTCTCGCCGTCGTCGCGCGAAATTGTTGAAACTCGAAATCAGCGGCGGTATAATAGGGAACGTTTTCCGGGCGCGTCGGCGCTCCTCCATTTTCATTCACAGTAGGCAGACTCCCTATGCAATCTAAAATGAATCGTCGTACGTTTTTAGGCGCCGCAGCCGCGTCGCCGCTCGCCCCGTATTTCTTCTCCTCGACCGCTCGCGCCGACGAAAAGTCGCCGAAAATCGCCGGATTCGACCTCACCGACACGGAATACGATCCTCTTCAGGAATGGCGTCCCTATACCGACCGTAAACTGCGCGTCGGGCTTGTCGGCTACGGCGTTTGCCAGTTTTCGGCGGAGTTCTATTTCCAGAACCATCCGAACGTTGAAGTCGTCGCCGTTTCCGATCTTTTCCCGGATCGTTGCGCCGCGCTCGCCAAACGAGTGAAGTGTGAAAAGACCTATCCTTCTCTCGAAGAAATGGTTAAGGACGACTCGATCGAAGCGATTTTCTGCGCGACCGACGCCCCGTCGCACCCCCGGCACTGCATCCTTTGCCTCGAACACGGCAAGCACGTATGTCACGCGGTCCCCGTTCATTACGGTCAGCCGGAAGAGGGTGAAAAACTCCTCGAATGCGTCAAAAAGAATCGCGGACTCAAGTACGCGATGTTCGAGACGTCGGTCTTCCACGACGACCTCTACGCGATGGAAAAAATCTATAAGGCGGGAGGTTTTGGACGTCTGATCTACACGGAAGGCGAGTACAACCACACGACCGCGCCGGGCGCCCCTTCGATCGGCTCCTACGGCGGGTGGCGAGGCTCCGGTTCGCCGCTGTGGTATCCGACGCACGCGAGCGCGTACTACGTCGGCGTGACCCACAAGAGATTCGTCGACGTCTCGGCGCGCGGCATTAATTCCTTCGTCCCAAAAGAACCCAATAAGATCGGTAACACGTTCGTCGCGGAAGTCGCGCTTCTGAACACGGAAGAAGGCGGAATGGCGCGCGTTATGTACAGCGAATCGTACGGAACCTATCTGGAAAACGGGCGCGTTCGCGGCGAGATCGGCGGGTTCGACGCCACGTACCGTCCGCTGGAACAGGGGTATACGGGCACGGGCGAAGGTCAGGCGATCGTGGATTCGCTCGGCAAGTCGCTACTCAAGCCCGCGTTGCCTCCGGGAGTCGAGCCGGGCGGACACGGCGGCTCGCACGGATACCTCTGCTGCGACTTCGTCGACGCGATTCTCAAAGACCAAGAGCCTCGCGTCGGAATCATCGACGCGCTCAACATGACGACGCTCGGCTATTACGCGCACCTCTCCGCCGCGAAAGACGGCGAAGTGATGAAGCTTCCGGAATATACTCTTTGATTTAATCCTCCTCTGCGAAAGGACTTCTCATGAAAAAGATCGATCGTCGTTCCTTCCTCGGCGCCGCCGTCGCGTCCGTCGCGACGCCTTACGTTCTGACCGGTTCGACTCGGGCCGACGAAAAAGTCCCCGGCTTCGACCAGACCGAAACGGAATCTTCGGAAAAGAAATGGGAACCCTATACCGACCGCAAACTCCGCGTCGGACTCGTCGGCTACGGTTACTGCAAATTCTCCGCCGCGTTCTCGTTCCAAGACCATCCGAACGTGGAGATCGTCGCCGTTTCCGACCTCTTCCCGGATCGTTGCGCCGAACTTGCGAAAAAGGTCAAGTGTGAAAAGACTTATCCGTCCTTGGAGGAGATGGTTAAAGACGATTCCATCGAAGCGATCTTTTGCGCGACCGACGCGCCGTCCCACGCTCGTCACGCCAAACTCTGCCTCGAACACGGCAAGCACGTGTGTCACGCCGTCCCCGTCTTCTACGGCAACCCCGAGGACGGCGACGCGCTCTTCGAGACCGTCAAAAAGAACCCCGGTTTGAAATACGCGATGTTCGAAACGTCGACGTTCCACGACGACGTCTACGCGATGGAGAAAATCTACAAGGCGGGCGGCTTTGGCAAAATCGTCTACTCCGAAGGGGAATACGACCACACGAAAGAGCCGACCGCTCCGTCCTATCCGTCCTACAACGACTGGCGCAAAAACGGTTTCCCACTTTGGTATCCGACGCACGCGACCGCCTATTACGTCGGCGTGACTCACAAGAGCTTCCTCGACGTGAGCGCCCATGGGATTCGTTCGACCTATCCAGGCGTCGATCCGAACAAATTCGTCGGCGAAGCGGCATTCCTGCACACGTCCGAAGGCGGACTGTCGCGCATGATGTGCTGCAACGCGTACGGAACCTATCTCGAGGCCGGACGCGTTCGCGGTCAGATCGGCGGCTTCGACGCCACGTACGTCCCGATTGACAAAGCGTACACGGGAAACGCCGACGGGCGCAGCATCGTCGAATCTCTCGGCGATTCGATCAAGAAGCCCGCGCTTCCTCCGGGAGTCGACGCGGGCGGACACGGCGGCTCGCACGGGTACCTCTGCTGCGATTTCGTCGACGCGATCCTCAAAGATCAGGATACGCGCGTCGGAATCGTGGACGCGCTCAACATGACGGTTCCCGGCTATTACGCGCACCTTTCCGCACTCAAAGACGGCGAAACGCTTAAGGTTCCGCAGTATTCGCTCTGACGCGCGACGTAAAAAAGACTCGTCGCGGCTCTTTTCGCGACGAGTCGAGGTCTAAACAGATACTAAAAAAGGAGATCATAGAGTGAGCCAACTGTATTATTACGACGAGGCGGGAAACAAAATACCGACGACGGCGCAGGAGCTAAAATCAATGGCGCTTCGCGGCGTTATCAATAAGAATACGGTCGTTGAGACCGAGGACGGCAAACGCGCCCGCGCCGAGAAAGTCAATGGAATTGTCTTCCCCGAAGAAGCGAAGTCCGACCCCTTGCCCTTCCCTTCTCCGACGCCCAAAGCGGCGGAAGAACAGCGTCAAGAGCCGTTTGCGCCTCAAACGCCTCCGCCCGCCGGTCTAACCTGTCCCGGTTGCGGAAGCGCCGTCGCGTCCGGACAAGCGTTTTGTTCAAAATGCGGTTCGAAGACCGACGGTCGCCCCTCTACGCCGTCGCCTGTCTTCTGTAGACAGTGTGGAGCTCAGCTTCAGGCGAATCAACTGTTTTGCTCAAGTTGCGGCGCACGGCAAGACGGCGCTGTCGTTCCGCCGCCCGTTCCGCGCGCGGACGGCGTCAATAACTTGAATAAAAAGCACGGCAAAACGACGGCCGGTCTGTTGGGGATTCTACTCGGGGGAATCGGTCTCCATAAGTTTTACCTTGGAAGTTGGGGTTGGGGAATTCTGTTCATCGTTTCCATCTTCATTCTCCCGGGAGCTTCTGCGTTATGCGGTCTGATCGAAGGAATCATTTACCTGACTATGAATGAACAAAAGTTTGACGCCAAATATAATATGACGCCAAGCGAACCGTTCCGCTGGTGAGCGCTTTCGTCGGATATTCGTCTAGCGGGCTGAAAACGCGCCTGTACTAAAAGACCGCAAACGATTCGTTTTCGTTTGCGGTCTTCTTTTTTCAACAGACGCGAACGCCGCGCGTTACTTTCCGGAAACTTCGACGTCGCAGAAGACGGGGCGGTGATCCGACGTCGTGGAATCGTCGACGACGCGCGCCTCGTGGACGACGACTTTATCCGCGTTTCTCACAAAGATATAGTCGATCTGCACTTTAGGATCGTCCGCGGGGAACGTCGGACCGTCGGGGCTGATTTGGGTCCAAGTTTCTTTGAGTTCTTTGATCTCGGCGGAGTCCGGTTCGGCGTTGAGGTCGCCGAGGAAGAAAATCGGCTTGTCGCGCCGCTTGTCGGCCTCCTCGTTAACGACCTTCACCGCCGCGATTCTCGTTTCCGCCGTCAGCGGAAAATGCGTGTTGAAGAAGTAAAAACGCTCGAATTCGCAAATCTCAAGGACGCGTCGGTGCGAGGAGCCCTTGATGTAGGCGAACGTCGTCGAGATCGGTTTTTCTTTCGAAAGAACGCCGACTCCGTAAAGACCGCCGGGAAGCTCGATCTTCGAAACAAACGTCGGAATGAGCGACGTCATTTTTGCGATTTCGCCGAGTTGATCGACGTCGGAACCGCTGCGATTCGTTTTATTGTCCACTTCCTGAAGACCGACGACGTCGGGCTTCGCGGCGTTCACGACCGCCGCCGTCCTGTCTAAATGCGCCTGACTCGGGTCGGAATAGGACCCGCCCGGTCCGCGTCCAATCTGAATATTGTAGGACAAAATCCGTAAACGCAGAGATTTGTTCTCCTGCGCCGAAACGGAGTTCGCAACGGAATTCGTCAAGGCGAACCCGCCCAAAACGGCAAGCGTCGTTTTAACCGCGTCGCGTCGATTCATTTTCTTCTCCTTTTGTAAAAATCGTCGCCGTCGTCGAAACGGCGGAATGGAATTAGATTCGATTAGTCTAACGAACGTCTTATTCGGAAACGGGTTCCGCCGTCGATTCGTCGGGAAGCGAAACGGGAACCTTGCGTCCCAGGAAGAACAGGAGCGCGATAATCGCGAAGGTTCCGGCGCCGAGCGCAAGCCAGAGATTCGCGCCGAGT
>CAMZHY010000045.1 GCA_947307005.1 uncultured Planctomycetaceae bacterium | reverse complement strand
TAGACGACGCGCCCGTCGTCGAGGAGTTTCGGGTAGTTGACCGTCACTTGGTCGAAAGAGAGACGGCGCAGGAATTGTCCCTTGGCGTCGCAGGTATAGAAGTTCGAAACCTCGGTCCACCAGCAGTCGGTAATCTGCGTGCAGCGCGTCGATCCGAAAAGAAGGTCGCCGTTCGGAAGATAGATCGGCTCGACGTCGGCGACGCCGGGGCCGCTCGTGATCTGACGAACTTCTTTTGTTTCGACGTCGTATTCGTAGACGTGAAAATCGTCGGAGTTCAGGTCGTTGCGCATCGAAAACAAAACGCGCTTGCCGTCCCACGAAACGTCGGGGTCGCGGAGCGTTCCGTTTTTCGTTTCAACAAGGACCTCGTTGCGAATCGAACCGTCGGACGCAAAGGTCGCGCGGATCAGCTGCCCGCCTTCTTGACGGTTCGAACTGTAATCGTTGTACCATTCGTCGGTGACGTCTTCCGTATACGCGTAATGACTCGCGCCGATGACGTAATGCTTCGTGTAGACAAATTGCGGCGCGAGTTCGGCGGCGTCGGCGAGTCTACGCGCGCGACGAACGCGGCAGACGTCGCGATAGAGCCAGTTCCACTGCGGATCGGAACCGACGGCGTTCGCGGCGACGAGATCGTCAAAGCGTTGACGCAGCGCGGCGACGCCGTTGGGAGACGCGTCGACCGTTCCGTTCGCGTATTCTTCGGCGTCTCCCGCAATCGCGACGTCGTAAACGAGTTCGGAAGCCCCGTAAGAATCGGCGTTCTCGTCTGTTTCGAGCTTCGTCAAAACGCCGTCGACAAGCGCTTTCGCGCCTTCCGCGCTTTCTTTATCGGCGAAAACGGTTCCGTCCGCCCCGTCCTGGAAAAGCCAATCCTGAAAAAGTCGGGAAGCAAAAACGTCGCGGTCGAAACTCCAATCGGAGACCTTCGCTTGCGTCTTCGGGGTAGAACACGACGCGAACGCGAGTAGAAGAAACGCCGCGACAACGCGCGAAATCATGCGATTCATCGAACAACCTACCGTAACTTAGGAAAGCCGCGCCTTTTGCAGAAGACAAGGCGCGAACAACGCGTAAAATTACCCTAAAAGTATACAACGCGGAACTTGCGATTGCAACCCATTGGGGACGGCGCCGCTAGGAGCAAAATCTTTCTCGAGTCTGAACGCCGCGGCGAATCTAAGCGCGCGACGAGACCAACCTATTGCGACGTCCGAACCCAATCAGAGGAATCAGCGCGGCTCCATCGCCGTCTTGCCCCAAACTTCAAATTCGGCAATACCGCACGGTTTAAGCGGATACTCGACCTCAAGGTCGTCAATCTGAATCCAGCGGACGCGACGCTCCGAGAACGCGAACGTTTGCGGTTCCGCCGTCGCCTTGAGCTGAATTTTCTCGCTTGACCCGTCGGAAAAACGAAGCGTCGCGCTCTTCCACGCGCCGTCGCGTGGGAAATCGGCGCGAAGCCATATCACGCACTTGTCAATTTCGACGTCGCAACCGAAATCGACGTTGAGCCAGAGGTCGGTTCGCAGATTCGGCCCCCACGACGGAAACGCCTCGCCGCTCCCTTGATTTGCGGTTCGACCGTCGATCGCGTTCTTCGCCGCAAACGCGTCGGCAAACGCGTATTCGCTATTCGACGACGCGTGAGGATAGACGACGATCCCCATGCGATCCGTCTGACGGTCGTAAGGATTGAGCGCGACGTTGCGATAAACGTTCTCGTCGCCCGTCTTCCACGCGAGGGACGGCGCGCGCGCGTCGAGGAGCTTCGCCACGTAGGTCTCGCGCGCATTCAAACCGCCGAAATGGAACTGCGGAAAATCTTCGAGTTTGAAATCGACGCCCGTTCGCTCCGCCTCAAGTTTCATCGCGACGTCTTTTCTGACGATCTCCGCGTTGAGTTCGCGCTGCTTTGCGTAGTAACGGTAGTACGCGCGGTCGCCGTCCGTCCAGCGGTTGTGTTCGTAATAATCGCCGCAATAAGGAACGAGGAGGTCGATCCACATCGCGAGCGTCCGAAGCGACTGCTCGTCGATCTTCACGTCGCGGTGGAACTCGTCTTGTCCGGCGACGTGCCCGTCGGCGTCGCGAAACATCCTTATCAGCGGACTCTTTGCCGCGCCCCAATGATACGGTTCAAGCATATACGGGGGATCTTGAACGCCGAGCCACCGCGTCCAGCGTCCTTCGTGACGTCCGTTCTGCGTCAGGGTAAGGTACGAAACGCTAAACCTCTTTTTTTCTTCAGGGTAAATCTCTTTGCGTTCTTCGCACGGTTCTTTTTCCTCGTCGCCAAGTAGGCTGAACGCGTCGCCGTCGCGCCCCGTATGGCACGAGACGCAGTAGCGGTCGAGAATCGGTTGGACGTCGCGAACGTAGTCGAAACCGGAATTCTGATGGACGCCGGGGGGCGGGAACAATACGGGCTTAGGAATCGCGACGCCTTTTCTGAGCGCGATGGAAGTCGCGTTGGCTGCGCTGGCGGCGTTCTCAATGATCGAGCCCTTTGGCTCGTGGCATCCGACGCAGCCGAAGGTCTCGCCGGGCTGGAGCGTCGACCAGCTTCGCATCGACTGGACGACGTCGCCGTTCGCGTCGAGGAGCTGGAAGTAGACGGGCGTCATCGCGGGAACCTCGAAGAAGGCGGAACCGTCCTCTTCGACGGGGACCTCGCCGATCACGCGCTTTGCGTCCCACGACCCGTTGCCGATCGCGCAGGGACCTGAAACGAGCGAGTCGCCGACCTCGCCCCAGTTCCAGTTCCAGCCGACGCTGAAGGGACGGTAGAGAAGGGCGACGACGCGCAGTTTTTTGACCGTTCCTCGCGCGATTCCCTTGAGTCCCGGACCTTCGTAGACGTCCTGAACGTAATACCGTCCCGTCTTCTGGGAAAGATCAACCTGAGACGGGCGCGTCATGGGGACGTCGCGTTCGACGAGGGGCGCGGGCTGTCCGCAGCTGATCGCGGGGTCGAACGCGAGCAGTTCCCGCGCGCCGTCGAAATCGAACCAATAGACGCCGAAAGGAACGTCGTAGGCGCGATCGTGCGAGCCTTCGGGCAGATACGAGACGAGGATGTTCTCGTCGTCGAGCGCGAAAGGATGAGCGAAGAGCGCGCCGTCCTGCGCGTAACGGTCGATCATGACGTCGTCAGGCTGAGGGCGACCGGGAGCGACAAGGGCGATTCCTTCGTTCCTCTGCGTTCCTTTGGAACGATCGACGACGACGAGCGCGCCCTGCTGATACGTATGGTGTCCCGACGCGATCGAAACGACGAGATCGGTTCCGGGAACGCCCCGAGAATGGAGCAGGGACGTCGGAAAGATCGAATTGTTCCCGTAATACTCCGTCTGTCCCGTTCCGTCGCAGTTCATCTGGAAGAGAGGTTGAACGTAGACGTGCCCGCGATCGTTGTATTCCCAGCGCGTATAGATTACGCGCCCGTCGTCGAGAACCTTCGGATAGTTGACCGTCACCTGATCGACGCCGAGACGGCGAAGGTAGCGTCCCTGCGCGTCGCAAGTATAGAGGTTGGAGACTTCGGTCCACCAGCAGTCGATGTTCTGACCGCAGCGCGTCGAAATAAAGATAATTTCGCCCGAAGGACTCCACGTCGGCTCGACGTCGGCGACGCCAAGTCCAAAGGTGAGCTGACGCGTTTCGCGCGTCTCTATGTTGTAGACGTAGAGATGAAAATCGTCGTCCGTAAGACTTTTGCGCATGGAGAAGACGATTTCCTTGCCGTCCCACGAGACCTCGGGGTCGCGGACGACTCCGTCGGCTGTTTCGACCAGAACCTCGTTCTTAATAGAACCGTCTTCCATGAACGTCGCCAGACAGAGCTGACCGCCCGGCTGGCGATTCCGACTGTAATCTTTGTACGCCTCGTCGGTAACGTCTTCCGTGTACGCGTAATGCGACGCGCCGAGGACGAAATGTTTCGCGTAGACAAAGCGCGGCGCAAGTTCGATTGCGTCCGCAAGTCGCAATTTGCGTCGAATCTTGCAGGCGTCGTAATAGAGCGCGCGCCATCGCGGGTCGTCCGCGGGCGCTCCTTCCGAAACGAGCGCGGCGAGCCGATCTTCAAAGGGGCGCGCAGCGTCTTCGTCGTACTTGCGAACGGTTGCGAGGACGTTCGAGATAAGCGTGCGTTCCGGCGCGACGTCGGTTCGCGCCGCGAAGAGCGGCCCGTCCGATTCGACGTCGACCGCGTCCGCCATAAGCCAGTCGTCGCGAAGTCGCGCCTCAAAGGTCGCGTCGTCAAAGCGCCAATCTTGATATTCCGCGTTCGCCTGCGTTGCCAGCGCGACAATCGAAAGGGCAAGCGTTATCATCGGCGTTAGCGTGAACCGTGCGTCGTTCGCGTTTTTCATCTCGTTGTTAGCTCCTCATCTTGCGCCGCAAACAGAACGGAAAACATTAAAAAACGCGCCGAACAGACCGCTCGACGCGCTTGCGTAAAGTCGCAAAAGGACGAAGGGGGAATCAGCTGAACGGGTCTTCCTCTTCGTCGCCGGCGAAGGGATCGTCGTCCTCGTTATTGTCGCCGGAGGAAGAAGAGCCGGCGCCGTCGGAGGTTCCGCCGAAGGGATCGTCTTCTTCTTCGTCGGCGGACGCGGCGTTGGAGTCGTTATTTCCGAAGGGATCGTCGTCCTCGTCTTGTTCTTCGACGTCGTTGGTCTCCGTCGCGGCGGGCGCAGGCGCGGGCTTCGCGGCGCCGGAGGCCGCTTCCGCCTTGTAGAGTTCCGCGACGATGCGGTCGTTAATCGTTTGGCAACTCTCGCGATGGCGCAGCGGCTCGACCTGCTGCGTTTCATGCAGACACTGAATCAGCCCGTCGGACGTGACGAGATACACGCGGTCGGTCCACTGATTGAAGACCTGGAATTTCGTGGCGCCGACATTGAGCGTCTTGACGCGGGCGCCCGTCTCGCGATCGATAATCGCGAGGCGATTGAGCGTGTCGACGGCGTAGATTCTCGCGGCGGAGGACGCGACGGTGCGAGCGATATTCGTCGCGCGCCACGCTTCCTTACCGTCGCGGAGCGCGACGGCGAAGTAGTCGCCGTTGTCGGTTGGGATGAAGGCGTGATCGCCGAACGCCGCAATTCGTTCGGAAATCGGCTTGTCCGTCATATACGTCCAACGGAGCAATCCCGTGACGTCGTTCATCGCGAAAACGTGTCCCGACATAGAGCCGACGATGAACAGTCCGCCCTTGCGGCGTTCCGGAGCGAGTCTCATGCTCTGAACGCTTCGGTCTTCGGGGACGTAGAAGGGAGTCGCTTCGACGTCGGAACGCGGAACGAGCGCGCGGTTGCCAAGACGGCGCTCGTTAATATACGCAAAGTTTGGACGGTCTTGAAGCTTGTACAACAGTTTGAAGGGCGCGTCGCCGACGTTGCGCTCCATTTCGCCAAAGAGAATCCAGCCTTTTTCCGTCGACCAAGAAACGACGTCGAGGTCGTAGGTCTGAGTTCCCATGACGGGAGTCGTCATAGAAACGCCAAAGGTTGCGCACACGTACGGACGAATTTCGTCGAGCGGCTCGATTTCAAACCGCGAATCGACCTCGCGAACGACGCTGTCAAACTTGCCCGCCATTTCGGGGCCGACCGTCGCGTTGTCTTTAATCACGCCTTCCATATTGGCGATCGCGGCGTTGACCTGAAGCTGCTCCTGCTTGGCGCGAACGAGCGGATACGCGAGAATTTTTTCGGAGAAGACGGGCACGTAACATTCGCGTTCGCTGAGAACAGGGCCGGACGAAGGCTGACCGGCCACCTCTGTTTCGCCGAGCTTCTTGCCTGTGAAACGATCGTAGATCAAAAGACGAACGCCGCAAACGACCGCGACGACGCGGCTATTGACGGAGGGGGGAAGCAAGTATCCGTCGCCGACGGAAACGGTCCAGAGAACGGCGCCCGTTTCCGCGTCAAACGTCTGAAGAAACCCGTCGGACGTCGTGATAAAGAGGACTCCGTCCTGAATCGTCGCGCTCTGAACCTCTTCCAGTCCCCGATTAAGCGTCGCCTGAGCAAACCAAGCCCGAGTCATTCCGACGGCGTTGGCTTCGGCCTCGGGAATCAGTTTCGAAGGGGCGACGTCGACCGCGCGCGCGTTGGACGCGACGAACGCGAAAAGACCGAGAAGAATCGCCGTTGCTGTGAAAAGTCGTTTCATGCGTGAAACCTCTGATATTCGTATACGACGGCGACGAAGCCGCGTATGCGACCCATGGCCGCGGCCCTAGCCTTCCGCCGATAATTCTCTCTCCAAGGACGCCCGGTTTGCGGTGTTTGGCGACCGAAAAAGAGTCTTCCTAATTCAGTATAATGATAATATGGGCAAGGTCAATTAAAAACTCTCGGCGTCGTTTTTTTTTCGAAAAAAACGACGAGTCAGGCGATTTCACGGATTCTAACGTTTGAATGGAAAACGCCGGGGAACGCCGCGACGCAAAAAAACGCTGCGTTATGAAAAAAACGCGATATTTCAACAATTATCGCCTGAAAAAACGCCGTCCGTCGTTTCAGACGCTACAGGTTGATTCAAACTGACTTTCACGCGCAATCAGTCCAAACGGAAAAATCTTGTCCTTGCGGCTTTTCTTGTCATTTTTCGTCGTAAAGGTCGATTCATTTCCCGTCGACCGAAACAGGACGGCGAGGTCCCGTCGGTCTTCAAACGCTCAAAGCGTCCTGCCGGGACGTTTTGAGCGACGCTAGTCACGACGTCAACTTTACGGATCAGGTCAGATGTTTTCCGAAAACCACGACGACGCAACCCTTCGAGAATTCCCCTCCCAAGATCGCTTCTTCGAACCCAACGACGCGCCCGCGCTCGGCGCCGTCTCGGAAACGCTTAGAGAATTTCGGAAAATCATAGGGTACGACCTTCGATTCGTTCGTTCTAGCGCGCGGGAAAACGCGGCTTGCGTCGACCGCGATGACGACGACGTCTCCCCCTTGGAACGCGTTGAATCTTTTCCCGTCGGCGACGTTGGCGTTCGCGCCTTCGGGACGCTTAAACTTTCGCGCCTTCCGAACGTTTATCCGCGCGTTGATTGGGACGACGCGCGTCGGTTCGCGTCGCTCCTCGCTTCGCTGCTCGCCGAGAACTGTCGCTGGCGCGACGCGCTCGCAAAGCGCGAAGGAGAGTTGGCGTCGCTCGCGACCGAGACGCCGCCGAAAGTTAAATCGCGAGCTCAAATTTCGACGCGACTTCGCGACGTTCTGCGTTCGGGCGCAAGAGCGCTCGGCGACTTTTCCGCTTCGGCCCTCTACGTCCTCGACGAAAACGCGACGACGTTAAAGACCCGCGCCGTCTGGGGCCTTCCCGACGACCGTTATCTTGATCCCCCGCGTCCCCTTCGAGGAGCGCGCGCCGAAGTCGAGGCGCTTCTCGGAAGCGCCGTGACGCTCAACGACGATTACCTCGCCGAAGAATGGAAGGCGCCGGAAACGTTCCCTTGCTCCGTCTGCGTTCCCGTCGTTTCGGAAACGACGATCATCGGGGTCGCGTGGTTCTTTTCCAACACGCGTCGGGAACTGGGCGCGCGCGAATTGGAGACGCTCGATCTTATCGTCCGTCGTCTCGTCGACGAATTGGAAAAGGAAGCCGCCTGTTTCAATCGGCGTTCGCGACGCGACAAGTCGACGACGGAAAAGACGGCGGAAAAGGCGATGGAAAATCGCGAACTCAACGAATGGGTCGATTCAATTTTCGGAACGGACGAATAGCGCGGCGAGGCGTCGGCTTCGGACTTTTCAGATTTCAAATCGAGAGAAAAAGATAGATTTCCTCCCCGCTTCCCCTTGCGTGGAACGCGGGGAGCGCTATAATCGTTCGCAACTATTGACGCCGGTAGATTTCCTCGAGAACGCCGCCGCCCGAGCGCTTCGAGAAAGTGATCCTCTCGCCGCTCAACAGCGCGGAAATCGCAGCGTCGACGTCGATCTTGAGTCAAGATTGACGTCCGATCAGGCGCGTAGCAAGACGCGTCGTCGCGTAAAAAGTTCAGCATTTTGCAAGCCCGTCGAGGGACGGAGCGAGCGCAACTATTCAGATTAACAGGTCGATTCATGTCCAAGCCTCCGGCATTCAAAAAAGATCGTATCAACCGTAAACGTTCCAAGGCTAAGGTTCACAGCAAGAAGCGCGATCCGCTGTGCCCGAACGGCGAGCGTATGCGCCCGATGTACGTCGATTACAAAGACGTCGAACTGCTCAAGAAACTCACGAGTCGTCAGGGCAAGATCATCAGCCGTCGCAAGACGGGTTGCTCCGCCGTGTCGCAGCACGCCGTCGCCGCCGCCGTTAAGCGCGCGCGTTTCATGGCGCTGATGCCTTACGTCGGCGACTGATTTCGGAGTCTCGCTTCAAATCGTCGCCTGATCGACAGGCGCGACAACAAACGGGTTTTGCGCGTTTCGCGTCCGATTCTATCTTTGGACGTTAAACCGCAAAACCTTTTGTTCTTTTTATATTCTCGCTCTTTCGAGAGCCGACGCGGGGAAAAGATAGCGAAATTCGCGCGGACGCGGTCTCCTTTCTTGACTCGCGGCAAGGGCGACGACCCTTTGGAATAGGATGATAGACTAATGACTGGATTGGCAAGCGAAAAAGCGGACGTCTTGATTGAAGCGATGAAGTGGATTCGCGAACATCGCGGCAAGATCACGGTCGTCAAACTTGGCGGAAGTCTTATGGAAGACGAAGTCGCGATGATGCATCTGCTGACGGATCTCGTCTTCATGGAGACCGTCGGCATGCAGCCGGTCGTCGTTCACGGGGGCGGCGCGGCGATTAGCGACGCGATGACGAAGGCGGGCGTTTCGCCGCGATTCGTTCAGGGACGGCGCTATACGGACGACGCGACGCTTAAAGTTGTTCGCGAAGTTCTCGCGAAACAGATTTCAGGGTCGCTCGTCGAACGTTTGAAATTCTACGGCGGGTCCGCGAAAGCGCTTTCCGAACCGTACGGAACAAACGTGCTCTACGGTAAAAAGGCGACGATTAAAGACGAGTCCGGCGCCGTCGTCGATCTCGGCTGGGTCGGCGAAGTCACGAGAGTCGACGTCGACGCGATTCGCGAATGTTGCGAGCAGGGCGTTATTCCGATCATTCCGTCGTACACGCTTCTCGACGGTTCGGAAGACCAAGGACTCAACGTCAACGCCGACGTTGCGGCGACCGAGGTCGCGAAGCAACTGCGCGCTCATAAGCTCGTCTTCGTCAGCGAGGTCAACGGCGTTCGCGCCGATCCCAACGATCCGAAATCGATGATCGAATCCCTCACGGCGGAGGAAGCGCGCAAACTCCTCAGTTCCGGCGCGATTGTCGGCGGCATGATCCCGAAGATTCAGTCGTGCCTCAAGACGATCGAAGACGGGGTGGAGAAGATCCACATTATTAACGGGCGTCTCCGACACGCGATCCTGCTTGAAATCTTTACGAGTCAGGGCGTCGGAACCGAAATCGTCGAAAATCGCAAATAATCGGAAGGCGCCAAAAAGCGCGCGTCGTCGATTGCAAAACGGCGCGGCGCGGGCGTCAATCCATTTGAATTGAACAGGAAAGAAAGCCGTCATGTCCAGAAGTTCGCAAGAGATCATCGCTCTCTTTGACAAGTACGTCATTCCGAACTATACCCGATACCCCGTCGCGCTGACGCGCGGCGAAGGGCCTTTCATCTTCGACGCGGAAGGCAATCGCTACATCGACTTCTTCCCCGGCTGGGGGTGCAACATGTTCGGACACAGCCCGAAGCCGGTCGTCGAGGCGCTCAAAGGTCAGGTCGAACGGCTCCTTCACGTCCCGAACAGTTGGCACATGGAAGAGCAGGGCGTCTGGGCGCAAATGCTTTCGGAGCGCAGTTTCGGCGGCAAGGCGTTCTTCTGCAACTCCGGCGCGGAAGCGAACGAGGCCGCGATTAAGCTCGCGCGGCTCCATACGCCCAAAGGCAAGTATAAGATTATTACGTTCCTGAACTCGTTCCACGGGCGCACGATGGCGACGGTTACCGCGACGGCGCAGGAGAAATATCAACAGGGGTTGGAACCGATGCTGCCGTGCTTCGTTTACTGTCCCTTTGGCGATAATGCCGCGGTCGACGCGGCGATCGACGACGAGACGGCGGCGATCATGATCGAGCCGATTCAGGGCGAAGGGGGCGTCAACATGCCGCCGGAGGGGTTCCTACAAGGACTGCGCGACCTTTGCGACAAACACGGGCTGCTCCTGATTTTCGACGAAGTTCAGACGGGTTGCGGACGGACCGGTCGCTGGTTTGCATACCAGTATTTCGGGGTGACTCCCGACGTCATGACGCTGGCGAAGACGATCTGCAGCGGCGTCGCGGCGGGCGCGATGCTTTGCAAAGCCGAACTGGCGCCGAGTCTCCGGCGTGGGATGCACGCGTCGACGTTCGGCGGCAATCCGGTCGCCGCAAGCGCGGGAATCGCCACGATTAAGATGGTCGAAGAATTCGGCTATCTCGACGCGGCGACGAAGCTCGGCGAACACGTTATGGCGCGCATGAACCAGTGGAAACAAGATATGGATATCGTCGCCGACGTTCGCGGCGTCGCCGGTATGATCGGGCTTGAGCTCAAGATCGAAGGCGGCTGCTTCGTCGAGCGTTGCATGGAGAATCGCGTCCTCATTAACTGCACTCACGGCAAAGTAATCCGACTTCTGCCGGCGGTCAATACGCCGCTGGACGTCGTCGACGAAGGACTCGACGTCCTCGAAGCCGCATTGAAGAAGGGAGCATGAACAAAATGACCCCCATACGCCACCTCCTAACCCTATCCGACCTTGAAGTTGAAGAGCTCAAAGCGATTCTCCACGAGGCGATCGAACTCAAAAAAGCCTATAAGAACGGCGTTCGCGAAAAACTGCTCGACGGCAAAGTTCTCGGAATGATCTTTGAGAAAATGTCGTTACGCACGCGGGTCAGTTTCGAGGCGGGAATCAACCATCTCGGCGGCTCCGCGATGCTTCTCGAGGATCACCACGTCGGGATCGGCAAGCGCGAAGCGATTAAAGACGTCGCGCGCGTCCTGAGTTCGATGGTCGACTGCGTCGTTTACCGCGGGAAGCGTCACGAAATCGTTCGGGAGTTCGCTTCGTGGTCGTCGGTCCCCGTCATTAACGCGCTGACCGACAAGTCGCATCCGTGTCAGGCGCTCGCCGACATGCTCACGATTTACGAAGAATTCGGCTCTTTCGACGACGTCAAAATCGCCTGGGTCGGCGACTCCAACAACGTCTCGGCGAGTCTTGTGGAAGCCGCCGCGATGCTCGGGGTTCATATCGCGCTTTCGTCGCCGGTCGGATACCGTTTTTCCAAGGAAGAATTCGAGGAACTTACGCGACTGCGACAGCCCGGCTTTGAACTCAGTCTTCATGAGAATCCCGTCGACGCGGTTCGCGGCGCTCGCGTCGTCTACACCGACGTGTGGGTCAGCATGGGCGAAGAGGCGGAAGAAAAGGAGCGACTCGAGAAATTCGCGCCGTTCCAGGTGAACGCCGAACTCATGAAACACGCGAAGAAAGACGCGATCTTCATGCACTGTCTCCCGGCGCGCCGCGGACTCGAGGTGACCGACGAGGTCATCGATTCTCCTCAAAGCCGTATCGTCGAAGAAGCGGAAAACAGAATGCACGCCCAGAAGGGGCTGCTCCTCTGGCTTCTCGGAAACAATTAATCGCGTAACGACGCCCGCGCGTCCCGACGTTTGTCGGGAACGCGCGGCGGTCTTCATAAACGAACGCTCCCCCTCCTGTCGCGACGGTCGTCGCCGTTATTTTCGCTTAGAGGCGCCCATGTTTATCTCTTTAGATTGGATTTCCGACTTCGTCGATATCTCCGACCTTGATCCGAAGCTCGTCGCCGATCGTCTCACCATGGCGACCGCCGAGGTTGAAGGAATCTCGACGGTTACGCGTTTTGTCGACGGCGTCGTCGTCGGCGAAATCGTTTCCGCCGAACCGTTCCAGACGCCCGAGGGCAAGACGCGAACGCTTTGCAAGGTCGATTGCGGCGATGGCGTCCGTCAGACGGTCTGCGGCGCCCCGAACGCGCGCGTCGGACTCAAGACGCCCTTCGCCCCGGCGGGAATCGCGCTCGGCGATAAGAAAATCGAAGCGGCGGAGGTCTACGGCTACAAGAGCGAAGGAATCCTTTGCAGCGCGGCGGAACTCGGCATGAGCGACTGGCACGAGATTCTTTTCGAGTGCCCCGTCTCGACCCCGACCGGCGCCAAGTTCTCCGATTTCGTCCCCGAGACCGACGTTCTTATCGAAATCGACAACAAGAGCCTCACGCACCGTCCCGACCTCTGGGGACATTACGGATTTGCGCGCGAACTCGCCGCCGTTTTTCATCGCGAACTCAAGCCGTTGCCGCGTCACGACGTCGATCAGTACGCGTCGCTCCCGGCGTTCCCGGTCGCGATCGAAGACGACGGGTGCCTCTGCTATTCCGGGATCGTTTTCGGAATCGACGCGGGCGCGTCGCGCGTTCCCTCGCCGATTAAGATGCAGCGTCGCCTTCACGCGCTCGGTCAGCGGACGTACGATCTGCTCGTCGACCTGACGAACTACGTCAGTCTTGAACTCGGTCAGCCGACGCACGCGTTCGACGCGGATCTCGTTTCCAATATTCGCGTCGCCGCGATGGGGAAAGAAGGGACCTTTACGACGCTCGACGGCGTCGAACGTAAAATGATCCCCGACGACCTGATGATTTGCGACGGCGACAAGCCGGTCGCGATCGCGGGAATTATGGGCGGGCTGGAGACGGAAGTTACGGATCGCACGACGCGCGTTATGCTCGAGTCGGCAAACTTCAACGCGGCGCGGATTCGTCGCACGTCCCAGCGGCTCGACCTGCGCTCCGACGCGTCTCAGCGTTACGAAAAGACGCAGCCGCCTGCAAACTGCAAGGTCGGAACGGAGCGGATTCTCAAGCTCGTCGAGGAGTCGGGCGTCAAGTTCAAGGTTGAAACGCGATACTCTTTGGCGGGCGACCTGCGCGATAAAGTCCGTTACATCGAACTGCCGCCGGGGCGTATGAACAAGCTGGTCGGCGTCGATTTTCCGCAAGAGAAAACGCTGGAAATCCTGCGTTCGATTCAGTTCGGGGCGGAATTCCTTCTCGACGGAACGCTCCGCGTCGGCGTTCCTCCTTTCCGCAGCGAAAAGGACATTTCGATCGAAGAGGATATCGTTGAGGAAGTGACGCGCATCTTCGGGTTCGACAACATTGAGCCGGTCATGCCCGTCGCGCCGCTGCGTCCCCTTCACGTTGACGAATATATCAGACTCGAGCA
>CAMZHY010000044.1 GCA_947307005.1 uncultured Planctomycetaceae bacterium | reverse complement strand
CGAACGCGCTCAAATCGGCGTCGCGCGCCAGAAAAAACGCCGATCCACGCGCAATTGCGATGTGGCTCGCGCGAAAACATACCCGCGCCGCGCTCGCGGAAATCGGCGCCTACTTCGGAGGTCGGCGACATTCCGCCGTCCTGTCCGCCCAGAAAAAAGTCGAAGGCTGGCTTCAAGAAAACACGACGCTCGCCGGCGGCGACGCGCCCGAAAGACCGATCGCCGACCTCTTAAAATCTCTCGAACGCGCTCTAACGACGGATCGACGCTAGCCCGCGACGTCGCGAATTCAACGACAAGTTTACCGACGGTCTCGGCGGTCAAAGAAAAAGCCTAGCAGGAAGATTGCGGCGGCGACGAGGGTAAAGATCGCGAGGATCGGACGGCGCGGGGAAACGTCGGCAGTTGGCGGCGCGGACGACTGCTCCGTCGTCTGCCGCGAGTTTTCTTCTTCTTTCTTCGTTTCGACGAGCGCGATTCCGGAGACGTTCGCGGCGTCGTCGGGGTCGCGAATCGCCTGATCGAGCGTTTCGCGAAACTCTTGAGCGGCGGACTCCGGGAGGTTGGCGGCGATGAAATCGCGCAGTTTCGCGTTGCCGCAGACGTTATAGGAGCATGAGGCGCCGAATTTCTTGACCGTCTCCGCGTGCGTCACCGCGAGTTTCGAGAGTTCCTCCTCCGTCGGACGCCAGAAGTTCTTGCGCGCCGCGTCGAGCGCGACGGCGGTCGTTTCCGCGAGCGCCGCCGGGTTCGTTTGTTCGAAATATTCGCGCATCCCGAGGTCGAGCCGGTCGTCGACGAACGTCTCGACGGTCCGTCGCCACGTCGCGTCGTCGACGAGTCCTTCCGCGCCGACGGCGCTCCATCCGAAGAGATTCTGCGTCGCCTTCGCGAGCGTCGCCGCGCCGCCCCCGCCCTTCTCGCGCATAACGCCCTCGAGCCAGCGGCGGTTCCAAAACGTCGTCTGCAACTCGTCCCGGATCGCCTCGTCAAGCGTCTGCGAACGGACGTTCTTCGGACGCCGCGCGTCGGAAAGGAGAAACGTCGGCTCGACGCCCGTCTTTTCCCGAACGACCGCGCTGATCGAGCCGAACTCGTACAGGTGGTCGAGCTTGACCGGCCCCCAGACGTTCGACGACCGCGACTGCAGCACGACGTCGGTTCCTTCGAGGTTCGCCTCCAGCAGTCCCGGAATCGGAACGCCCCAGACCTTCGCGTTGCGGTAGATTCCGCCCATATTCAGCAGATATTGATCGGCGATCTCGCTCGTCGACTCCCACTTGTCCGAGCGCTCGACAAGGCGGCGGATTCCCGTCCCGTAATCGAGCGCGCGCGGGGCCCCAAAGATTCGCGCCGTCGATAGTTCCGCAGCCTCTTCAGGAACGTAGCCGTTCTTCATGAGCGTTTTCGCCGTCGAGCGCGAATGTTCGCGAACAAAGTTCGGATACGGCTCGTCTTCGAGCGCCGCGACCATCCGCGTCGCGCGGTCGAGGAGTTCGATCCGCGACGGCGCCGCGTCACGGAACTGTCCCGAGGTTTGCGCGAGGATATCGATTCGCGGGCGGCCAAGCTCTTCCGACGGAACAATTTCAAGGTCGCGCAACGATCCGCGCTTGTCGTATTTCGGACGGACGCCCATCGCCCAGAGCGCCTGAGCGACGGTCAGCCCTCGCGTTCGGACGTACTCGCCGCCCCAAAACGTGATCGCGATGCGGCGCGGCGCGCGACCGTTCTTCGCCTTAAATGATTCGATCAGTTCGTCCGTGAGCCTAACGCCGACGCGAAACGTCGCCGCGTCGGGAGTCTGCTCGATGTTGGTCCCCGCGATATTGCGCCCCGTCGGTAGAGAATCAGGGTTGACGAGCGGGTCGCCCCCCGTCGACGGCGGGATGAAGCGCCCGTCGAGCGCGGCGATCAGTCGTTGAAGCTCCAGTCCGGACGTCGATTCGCGGAGAAACGCGAGCGCGTCGGGCGTCCCGATCGCGTCCGCCGTCGCGACGAGCTGTTCTTCCGTCCACGGTCTGCCGATTACATGGAGCCCGTCGGAAACAGACGTCTCCACTAAACGTCGGAGCTGCTCGCGATAGAATTCGACGCGCCGCTCGTCGTCCGATTCATGTCCGTCTTCTTCGGACTCGTCATGGTCATGCCCGTGGGAAGTCGGCTCGTAAAGGGTCAGCCCGTTCTCCTTTGCTCGTTTCTCAATTTCGACGGTCAGTTCGCGGCGAACGTCCTCGTCTTGGGTCGCGTCGAACGCGTCGAGCGCCGCGTCGAGCGCGACGTTTTCATCGGTCGGCGGCGCGTTGACGAAGGGGGGCGTCGTATGCGAAACGAGCGTCGCATAAATCCGTCGTTTCGCGAGAAGCGCCTCGCCAACGTTGTTGACGCTGTAGAGGTATACGTTCGGAACCGGCCCGATCAGCGCGTCGGGCCAGTCGTTTTCCGTTAGCATGAGCGACTTGCCGCGCGTGAACTCGAGCGATCCGTGCGTTCCGAAATGAACGATCGCATCCGCCTTGAAACCTTCGCGCGCCCAAAGATACGCCGCCTGATAGAAGTGCGGCGGCGCCTTGTTCGTCCCGTGAACCGAGTTGAAATCGCTCGCGTCGGGAGCGTCCGCGACAATTTCCGTCGTCGGCTGCGGCAGAAGAACGACGTTTCCAAACTGAACCCGGGAAACGGCGACGAACGAGCCGCCCGATTCCGTTTGCCCCGTAAAATACCGCCCCGGCGCGGCTCCCCAAATTTTCGTCGTCTCCTCACGCGCCTTTTCGGGAATATCGCGGGCCTGCCATTCTCGGTAGTCGTCCGTCGCGACGCGTTCCGGACCGCCCTCCTCAAGAAACGCGCGAAACGCGCCCGGCGCCCACTGGCCGATTAGACGTCCGCGCCGATCGAGAATTTGCGCAAACTCCTCTTCCGTCTCGGGAAACTCGTCGCCGAGGTCGTAGCCTTCGGCGCGTAGCGCGACGAGCGCGTTGTACAGCGACGGAACCGCGTCAAGAGATTGGGCGGTAATCGCCGACGCGCCGGGACCGCGCCGATAGAAGATCGCGAGCCGCTTCTCTTGATTCGGCTTAGAGCGAAGCGCGATCCAACGCGCGGCGCGATCGACCATCCGTTCGATTCGATCGTCGATCGGCGTTCGAATCTCGCGCCCTTCGGCGTCCGTTTCGAGGGTCGAAATCGGGGTCGGAGCGACGGCGCCGTCGAGTTCCGTCAGCGCGACCGCAAGATTCTGATACGTCGGCGTCATCCCCGACGGCTCGGACTCCCACGTCTTGCGCGGAACGGAAAGGTTGACCGCCGTCATGACGGGAACGTCGAAACGTTGGAAAATCTCGGGGGCGCGCTCGTCGGTTACGATTCGTCCCAAGGGGAAAGCGACGACAAGGGAGGGCGCGACCGCGTCGAGCGTCTCGGGCGCGTCGCGGAATCCAAAGATCGGGACGGCGCGGATTCCTCGATTCGCGAACGAGGTCACGATCGCCTCGAGCGGTTTCGAGTCCGCCGTCTTGTACGGGTTGAGAAAAGGTCCGACGAGCGCGACGCGCGGCGCGTCTTCGGGAAGCCGCGGAATGTCGGGGCGACGGAGCCATTCGTCGAAAGTCGGCGAAACGTCGGTTCCTAGGTAGAAATATCCGGACTTCGGCAGTTCCTCGGGGGTCGGAACCTCAAGGTCTTCGCCGGTCAGCACGCGTTTAAGAAGCGTCAGAACCGCCGACGCGTTATGAGAAGTCGGAGTCGAGAGATACGGGTCAAACAGCAGCGGGTCGACGCCGTCTGGGACTTTGACGTAGGCTTTAAAAAGATCGTAGGTTCCCGGATAGAAAACGGCGACGCGACACTTGTCGATACTTGCGAGTTTCTCGGGGGTCGCGTCTTCGACCTTCATGCCCATCGTTCGGACAATCGCCGCGTCGTAATCTTTGAGCGGCGCGTCGGGCGTAAAGAAGGCGGTTCGCGAAAAGACGTCGAGCTGAATTCCAAGAGAATCCGCCGCCTCTTCGAAAACGATCGCGTCCGTCGCAAAAAAACCGACGAGCGCGACGCGTAGCCGCGCGCGATCCCCGCGCCGCGCAAACCAGAAAGCGACGGCGGCGAGCGCCAAGACGACGACGGAAATCGCGATAAATTTAAATTGGGCGGACGGCTTGAACATAGGGGGACAACTGCGGCGGAAACTGAGATTGTTATTCGTTGGCTTCGGTCGTTTCCGGCGCGACGTAGACCGGCTCCGCTTCCTTCGGAACGTAGACGACGCGCCCGTCGCTCAGACGGTAAGCGCGCCCCAAGAGCTCGCCGGAACCCGCGCCGACCTCGTCCGCCGCTTCATATTCCTTGATCTCGTTTCCTTCCTTGACGACCATCTTCATCTCGCTCGTTCCGGGATCGGTGATGATCGTGTAGTCGCGATTCTTGAGGAGATCGGGCGCGTGAAGAAAAGAGACGAGCGCGACAAGAAGCGCGACCGCGAAGACGAACGCGGCGTCGAAAAGATTCGACAGCGGCTCAAAGTCCGCGTCGTCGGACTCTTCGAAAATCGCGTCGTACCGCTGGGAGAGGCGTCGCGTCATGGTTGCGCCTCCTCGTTTTTTGCGTCGATCGCGTCGAGAATCCGGGACGCGGCGAACGTCGCAAAGATCGCGTCGCGCGTCGCGAAACGCTTCCGAAACGTCGCGGCAAGGAACGCGAGAGAACTGACAGTCAGTCCGACGACCGTCGTCGAAAACGCGATCATAAGATTATGCGCGAGCGTCTCGAGATCGCCCGTCGCAAGCCCCACAAGCGCCGGACCGAGGGGGATAAGCGTCCCCATGAGTCCGAACGCGGGACCGAGCTTCATCAGAACGCGAAGGGTCGTCGAACGCTCCGCGCCGCGATTTCGCGCTGTCGCAAGCGCGTTCTCGAGAAGCGCGACGTCGTCCCCCGCGTCGAAGAGTTCGACGAGCGTCGCAAGCGCCGAATCCGCCGACGCGCCGGGAGCGCCGCGAAGAACCGTTTCCGCTTGGGCCAGATCGCGGTTTCGAAGCGCATCGTAAACCTGCGCGCGAACCTTCCGGACGCGGAACCGGTCAAACGCTTCCCGCGCCGTCGCGCCGCAACGCCATATCGCAAGCGCCAACCCCGCCGTCAGCCCAAGCATGACGGGCCAAAGCAACGAATCGGAGACGATAAAAAAGAGAGACGCAAGGTTGTTTGTCATGGCGTTCGCAGCGGTAAAAAAGAATAAAGTTAAAGCGTTGAAAGCGTTTCGCCTCCGGCGATCGTCGCCATCGCGCGCCAAACGTCTTTGTCGACCGTATTGGAAATCGCGCGGACGGAACTGTCGCCAAAGAGAACGCCGACGACGCCCGAATGATAACTCCGCGCCCCAATGAATCCATAGTTGGAAATATAAATATTGGGGTATTTCGAATTCGGGGTCAGGAACGCGTTAAAGAGCGTCGAGTCGCACTTTCCGACAATCCACGACTTGCCAATGTCGGTTCGCCATTTCGGCGCCTTCGCGTAAAGAGCCTCGAGCTGCGCGTCGGACGCGTCTTTCATCTCCGTATACTTTGCGAGGTTCGCCGACGAATAGTCCATCATATAAGTATGTTGGAGTTTGCGGTTAAGAACGTCTTGATAGTTGACGTCCGTAAGGTCCTTCGTTCCAGCCCCGGCGTTCGCTTCCGAAAGAAACATCGTATTGCTCGTTCCGTCAATGACCGACGCGAGCGTCTCGCGCGAGTTCATATAAAAGGGACCGTCCGATTTGCCCGCGTTTCGCGTCGAAACGTCGCCCGTCGAAAGCGTACTGTTGATGCGGAAATTCCAGCCCGTCCCGCTTCCCGTCGACCAGACGTAGTTGTTGCACGCGTAGACCTCTTCCGTATTGTACGCGTCGTTCGTAATCTCGATCCGCTGCGTTTCCGGTCCCGGGTCGCTAGGGCACCGCGTAAAGGAGATCGGAGTCGCCGCAACCCCGACGTAAATATCGTTGAGCGTCACGCTACGGGTCGATCCCGTCTGATACCGATAGAGCGAAACTTTAGGATCGATCAGTCCGTGAAGAGCCGTCTGCTCGCAGAACGCCAGAAGCGCGCCTTGCACGGAGATGCAGGAGTTCGCCGCTTCCGCAAGCCCGGGGAGTCGATTAAACGCGTCGTGATAGTTGTGGAGCGCGATCCCCCACTGACGCATATTGTTCGTACACTGCATCCGCCGCGCCGCCTCGCGCGCCGCTTGGACGGCGGGAAGAAGAAGACCGATGAGAATACCGATGATTGCGATAACGACGAGAAGTTCGACGAGCGTAAATCCGCGAACGTCGCGACGTCGAAGAAGTTGAATACGGTTCATTATGCGTCTCCGAAAACGATTGTGTCACGATTTTCAAATACGTGTTACACAAGTTTAACGACGCGCCGCCGTCGCGCAAGAGGGGACGCGACCATATTAATTTCAACGCGCGTCTGAATATGCGACGGTCAGCGCGACGTTGTTGAGTCCCTTGATATGGCGCAACTCGCTAAGAAACTCGCGAATCTGCGGAGCCTTTCCTCGCACGACGATCGTTTCGAGGCATTCTTCGTGCGTAAGATGCGCGTGCTGCGAGCAGACGATCGCTTCGCCGAAATCATGCTGAGCGTGGAGCAACTTTTCAACGACGCCCGGCTTATGATGGTCGTAAGAAAAAGTCACGCTCCCGGCGACTTCGTCCCCTTTCGTCCACTCTTCGCGCGCGATCGCTTCGAGCATGAGGTTCTTGATCGCCTCCGAACGCGTCGGAAATCCGCGCTCCGCGACGAATCGGTCAAAGCGTTTCAACAGCTCGTCGTCGACGGAAACGCCAAATCGCGTGGTTTTCATGATAGTCTCCTTGTGGGAAATGGCTACTAGCCTTGTCAATATCATACGCGCGACGCTTGCGACGCGCAAGGTTTTACGTTGAATTTCAGAGACCGTCAATCTTTTCGTCTTACTTTGAATCGTAACAAAAAGGAAAAGGCGTCTTCTTCTTTCATACGCATATTTCCGCTGTTTAAACGCGTAAGGAATGAAATTCCAATTTCATTGACTGTCAGTCATTGACTGTGAGTCAACACTTGATACAATGTCTTTAACGCTTCAACTTTGGAGGAGATTCCATGACAAACAGACGTCAGGCGGCGCAGGAAACGCGGCGAAAACTCGTAGACGCGGCAAGACGCATCGTGCTCGCAAAGGGACTGGCGGGAACGACGGTCGATGAGATTTGTTCGTCCAGCGGCGTCGCAAAGGGCACGTTTTACGTCTATTTCAAAAGAAAAGAGGATATTCTCAACGAACTCAACTGTCACGCGGAATTTCAGGATTTACTCGCGACGACAATGAAACGCGACGGAACCTTCACGGAACGTCTTTCGTTCTTCATGCGGACGTTTGCAAGTCAAATTGAGAAAAGCGGTCTTAAATTGTGCCAAGAGTGGGTGCGGAACTCCGCCGTTCCGGAGTTTGCCCGAAACGTCGCGGGAAAGGACAAACTCAAACTCGACCGCGCGTTGACGTTAGAACTTTTTGAAGACGGCGTTAAACGCGGAGAACTCCGAGCGGACGCGCCTGTGGAATCTCTTTCAACCATGATCGTCGACGTTCTCTACGGCGAAATGCTATGCTGGGTCGATTCCGACGGCGAGTATGGCTTTTCGCAGAGAACGCGAGAATTCTGTCAAACCTTTTTAAACGACATTCTTGCGCCCTTTCTAGCTTAAGGAGCAACCGCTATGCAATACGTAAAATTTGGAAACACAGGTATGGACGTCTCGCGCATCTGTCTCGGATGCATGAGTTTCGGCAAACCGGGGAATGAAAACGGAGTCTTTCCGTGGGCGCGAGATTACGACGACGCCAAGCCGATCTTTCAAAAGGCGGTCGATCTTGGAATAAATTATTTCGACACGGCAAACGTCTATCAGATGGGCAGTAGCGAAGAAATTACCGGTCGCCTCATCCGCGACTGCGGTCTGAATAGGGACGAAATCGTCGTCGCGACGAAAGTTCATTTCGACATGCGTCCGGGTCGTCCCAACGGGGGCGGCTCTTCGCGCAAGAACATCATGACGGAAATCGATCACAGCCTAAAGCGTCTCGGAATGGATTACGTCGATCTTTATCAAATCCATCGACTCGATCCGAACACGCCGATGGAAGAGATTCTTGAAGCGCTCCACGACGTCGTCAAAAGCGGAAAAGCGCGTTATATCGGCGCGTCGACAATTTTCGCGTGGCAGCTTGAACGCATGCAACAGCTCGCCGAACGCAACGGCTGGACAAAGTTCGTCTCGCTTCAACCGCAGTACAACCTCATTTATCGCGAAGAAGAACGCGAAATTCTTCCCCTCTGCCGCGACCGTAAGATGGCGGTCGTCCCGTGGAGTCCTCTCGCGGGCGGGCGTTGCGCCCACCCTTGGGGAACGAAGACGGCCCGAAACGCCGTCGACGGAGTCTCGCCAATGGTCTGGGATTCTACAAACGAGATTGACAAACCAGTCGTCGACAACCTTGAAAAAGTCGCCGCCGAACATGGTCGTTCGATGGCGCAAGAGGCGCTCGCGTGGTTGTTCTCGAAGCATGAAATCACGGCGCCTATCGTCGGCTGCACGTCTGTAAAGCACGTGGAAGAGGCGGTCGCCGCGCTCGACGTCGCGCTCTCGCCTGAAGAAATCGCCGCGCTCGAAGCGCCGTACAAACCCCACGTCAAGACGGGGGCTTTCTGAGCGAACGGAACTACTTCGGCATGAAATAAAAAAACGCGAGAAATATTAGGAGATTAACGGTGAAAGTTTTAATGCTCAATGGAAGTTGCAACGCGAACGGATCGACGCGCGCAGGTTTGGACGTCATGGCTGAAACATTCGCGTCTGAAAATGTCGAGACGGAAATCGTCACGGTCGGTCCCAAACCCGTCATGGACTGCGTCGGTTGTGGAAAATGCGTCGAGCTCAAACGTTGCGTCTTTGGAAACGACGAAGTTAACAGCTTCGTCGACAAAGCTGCGGACGCCGACGCCTTTGTCTTCGGAACGCCCGTCTACTACGCGCATCCAACGGGACGCGTTTTGAGTTTTCTCGATCGCGTCTTTTTCTCTAGTCGTTTAAGAGACGGTTACGCGGCGTTTCGTCACAAGCCATGCGCGTCGATCGTCGTCGCGCGACGATCAGGAACGACCGCTTCCTTCGACGTTATGAACAAATACTACGGACTGGCTCAGATGCTCATGGTTGGCAGCACGTATTGGAACGTCTTTCACGCGCTCACAAAAGACGACGTTCCTAAAGACGCCGAAGGACTCCTAACGCTGCGCAATCTCGCAAGCAATATCGTCTACACGATGAAATGTCTTCGCGCCGGTCGCGAAGCGGGAATCGTTCCGCCATTCACTGACGAAGAGATTTTCACCAACTTCGTTCGCTGAACTGAGTCTATTTGTAAAAGAAAACATACAACGACGCGCCCAACTCGGGGCGCGCCGCGATGTTTTAAACGTCGACAATCTGCGACAAAATTCCCGAACGCCCCCGACGACTATCGCGGCTTTGATGTTCTAAAGCCGTCGCCAGGTCGCGGTCCGAGTAGCGCGTTCGCATACTCTTCGATTTGCTCGGGCGTCTCAAAATACTGTTCGAAGAGAAACAAGTCGTCGTATTCGCATTTCGCCGTCGAATACTCGCGGCAAATCTGTGGACGCGTCTCATAAACGCGACAGCGGTTGTTTTCGTCAAGCGCGCGGCAAACGTTGCGAATAAGAAGATACCACGAGCCGTCCTCAACGAAGACGCTCGTTTTTTCATGCAGCAGATACCATCGTATTTCGTCAAATTCCCCGTAAGTCGTCGGTTTCTCGATTGGAAGAGCGATATAACGACAACACTTGCCGCTGCAAAACTCGCATAATTTGTCGGGCGCGACGTCGCGCTTTCTGGGACGACTCGGCTTGTTCTCGTTCAACGCGCTCATTTTCTTTCTCTCCTCTGTCGTCAACCTATAATCAACGTCTACCCGTCGATTATCCCCAAGAGAAGACGCGGGACAAGTCTTCTTTAAAAAAAATAAAACAGAGAAAATAGATAAAATACGAATTAATTAAACAGTTTATTCTAGAAAATTTGTTTTTTATGGTTATACTCTCTGTAAAAGTTATTCTAGACGGCGCGATTTCAACTCGTTTTCACGCCGTTCCCGCGAATATTCGTCGTCACTAGTCTTTGTCTGGCGACGACTTATGGAAGATTAGGAGAGCAGACCGTGTCCGACGAAAACACAAACGCCGACGACGATTTCTTCGCCGAACTTAACGCCGGTTCCGCGACCGAAACCGATCCCTTCGCGTCAACCGAAGGCGCGAGCGCGTCCGACGATCCCTTCGGTTCGCTGGAGGGCTTTTCCAACGAAAACGATCCCTTCGGCGACGCCGAGGCTTCCGTAGCGCAGGAACCGCTCGAGGCTCCCGTCGAAGTCGGCGGCAAGAAAGGTAAGAAATCCAAGAAAGAAAAGGCTCCGAAAGCGCCAAAGGCGAAGAAGGAAAAACTTCCGAAAACAAAAACCGTCAAGGAACCGAAACCGAAGAAGGAGAAGGCGGCGAAACGTCCTTACGCGGCGTCTCCCGCGCCCATCTTCTTCCTCGGAGGAATCCTCGCCGCGCTGCTCGTCGCCGCGAACGCGGTCGCTTTTATGACGGCGGGGTCCGCGTCGTCGACCTATTTGATCGTTCTCGACGTCCTCGGTCTGATCATTCTCGCGGTTCCCGCGCTGCTCCTCAAGCTACTGCGCCAGCGTCCGGTCGGGATTTTCGACGTTTTTCTGGCGCTTGCGGCGATCATTAGCGTCGTCAGCGTTCTCTTCATCGTGACGGGACAGGCGAAATACTTCGGCAGCGCGTCCTCGAAGGTTTCCGCCGCGCCGACGGTTTTATCTTCCGAGGCGTCTGAAACGCGCTTCTGCTGACGCGTTCCGAACAATTGACGACGGAGAGAAACGTTCCTTCCCTGTCGCTATTCGCGCTAAACGCGGCGGATTCTCCATTTGAAGAGCCGCCGCGTTTTCTCTTGACGTTTGAATCAATTGCGCCGTTCTTCTTTCAGCGATTTCCGATTTTTCTCTCTTTTTACCCAAAAACATTCTCTCGAACTTGCCTCGCTCGATTCGATATGTTATAAAGAAACAAATGTTTAGTTGTCAGTCCGTAGGGCGGGGGTCGATTTTGCGACGTTCTAGCCCGGCGGTCGACGGCTGGCAAGACTTTTTCGTACGATCGTCTTCTTTTGAGGGGCTTTATCATGTCCGTTATTTTCCATGGAAGTCGCCGAGGAAAAGGGTTCACGCTTGTTGAACTTCTCGTCGTCATCGCGATCATCGGCATTCTTATCGGGCTTCTTCTGCCCGCCGTTCAAGCGGCGCGCGAAGCGGCGAGACGCATGCAATGCACCAACAACCTCAAGAACTTGGGGCTTGCCATGCAGAACTATCACGACACAAACAAGTGTCTCCCGCCTGGAAACACTTACTTCAGCGCGAGAAACAGCGCGAACCCGCTCACGCCTTCGGGGCTTTCCTGCGAAGGCGGCAACGCTTATCACGGCATGATGGGTTGGCCAGCGTTTATTCTTCCTTACGTGGAAGGCAACGCGCTCTATTCGTCGATCGACTTCACGAAGCGCGCTTACACAAACTACTGCGTCCACGCAAGCGAATGGGGACACAATACGGGCAACCCGACGTGCGGCGATGAAGTCAACAAGGAAGCCGGCTCGAACGCTCCCGAGGTCTTCGTCTGCCCGACGACCGCCAATACGATCGCGCCGAAGGGCTCTCAGAAAGACTACTGCGTCAACGGCGCGGCGGAACTTCCGGAACGCACCACGACGGACGGCGTCGGTCCTATCGCCGCCGATAAAAACAACCAGCGCGGTCCGTTCCAAGGACTTTTCTGGTGCAATAGCGGCGCGAAACTCGCGACGATTAAAGACGGCACGTCTCACACCTTCATGCTGCTTGAACTTTCAAGCGTCACGCTTCCCGGGGCCACGAAAGAAAGCTTCGCCGCCAACCCGTTCATGTCCGTCGGTCACTGGTCGGACGGTTATGGAATGTACACGCACTGGGGCGTGAGAAACATCGAACCGAACTGCTTGGCGTATCATGAGGACACGCGCACGCCGCGCAGTATGCATCCGGGCGGTCTCAACGCGGCGATGGCGGACTGCTCCGTCCATTTCGTCTCGGAAACGTGCGACTGGAACGCGTACGCCGCGACGTTCACGCGCGCCAGCGCGACTTATCCCGCCGGTCAGGGCGACTCCAAGTCGGGCGGCGGCGAGGGGCTGTTCTGATCGTTGCGATTGGAAACGGCTCCATTGTCGTCTGAAGCGTAGGTCAATCCTCCTCTTCGCAAGTTGATCGGCGCGTCAGATCAAAAATTTCACCCCGTTCCCGTCGCTGTTTTACGCGACGGGACGGATTTCGTTCAACTAACGTTCGTGAGGATAATTGACAGATGAACAGACGATCTTTTCTCGCAACCATGGCGTGCGGCGCGACCCTCGCGGTCGTCGGCTGCAAACCGAAGGCTCCTTATTCGCTCGTGCCGATCTCGGGCGTTGCGACTTATAACGGAAATCCCCTCCCCACCGGCTTTACGGTTCAACTTGAACCTACCGACGGCAGTCGTCCCAGCATGGGTAAAATCCAAGAAGGCGGCAAGTTTGAGATGATTCACACCGCGTCGCAAAAGGGCGCGAAACCGGGAACGAACGTGGTTCACGTCTATTGGAATGACCCGCCCGAGGTCAATCCCGTTCCTGACGAATACAAGAAACTGATGGAAAAATACAAGTTCGGCGGCACTGAAAACATGACCGTTGAAGTCTCGAAGAAAGACGCGAATTTCAAGATCGATTTCGTTGACTGACGTCCCAAACATCCGCGTCGTTTTGTTTTTTAGCCGCGGCGTCGTCCTTCTAAAGAGGGCGACGCCGTTTTTTATAGGCGAACCTCTTTTCTTAGCGGCGTTTCGCGCCGTTTTCCTCTTCTCACAGATTTTTCTTTTTCTCGTCCTTTGACGCCCCGTCGGTCGTCGCTTCGGCGATGTTGACGAGGTGCTCGTAAACGCGTCTCCAGAAAGTAAGCTGCGCGTCGATCGCAATGATAACGATCGGATCGAAGCCCTCGGAAGACATGAGCTTCACATATTGATCGCGCTCATCCTTCGCATTTGCAACATAAAGAGAGCGGCGACGGTGCATTTCGTTTAAAACGTCGTCGGAATTCTCCTGAAGCGCGTCTTTGAGCCAGATGAGCGTGTCGCCGGTATTCTTGATTTCCTTTTCCTCGGTCTCCGTATCC
>CAMZHY010000043.1 GCA_947307005.1 uncultured Planctomycetaceae bacterium | reverse complement strand
AATACAACGTTAAACGTCGCGACTGAATCGTCAGACTCCCGTCTCTCGGCGGCGTTGTTTCGCCGAGAAGCAAGACGCCGTTCGACTCCCGCGCCGACGCACTACCTATATAGTCTCGCGTCGGCGTCCATTTTATGAAAAAATCTGAGAAAAAGCGTCAAAAAACCAAACGCGGCTTAAGAGGGAATCGATTCTCCATAAGCCGCGAAAAGGCGCGCGCCTTTTCTCCTGAAAAAACAAGGGGAAAAGCGTCGCAACTCGGAGTAGCGTTTCCAATGAGAGACGCCGCCGTTATGCTTGCAATTTGAGCAATTAGTTTTTCCCAAAACACAACCACCCCCTCCAAGGAGACCCCAACGAGCCAAGGCGCCCCCCGCTCCGCGCGATTGTAAACATCCAATCGGCTCTTTGCAAGTCTTGCGCCGACGTCTTGAGGAGATTTTATAGGGGCGGGCGCCTTGCGCTGTCGGTTGTATTGCCTCGTGGATTCGCGACGCTAACAACGACGAACGCTACAAGAAGGTCTATCGGTTTATCGCGCGTATTGGCATGCAGATCGATAAAAACGCGACAGGGGCGGCGCCGGGTTCCGATTTGTGGTAGAATATAAAGAGCCGCGCGGCGCTCCTTCCGTCCCTCGCGCCCGCGCCCGACGATCCCTCATTAACTCAATGGAGACGCCCTCATGGATTTCATGACCCTTGCGAAAAAACGTTTTTCCGTCCGCAAATATACGGATCAGCCCGTCGAAAAGGAGAAGCTCGACGTTCTCCTCGAAGCGGCGCGAATCGCCCCGACCGGCGCCAATAAGCAGCCGCAGAAGATTTACGTTATTCAGAGCGAAGAGGCGCTCGCGAAGTTGTCCTCGCTCTCCAAGTGCGTCTTCGGCGCCAAGACCGTCATGCTCTTCGCCTACGATACGGACGAAGACTGGAAGAACCCCCTCGAAGAGGGCGTTCACGCGGGCGTCGAAGACGTCTCGATCGTCGCGACGCACGTCATGCTCGCCGCCGAAGACCTCGGACTCGGCTCCTGCTGGGTCAACTACTTCCCGAACTCGAAGGTCGAAGCGGCGTTCAACCTTCCTAAAAACGAGCGCGTCGTCCTCTTCCTGACCCTCGGCTACCCCGCGCCCGACGCCGCGCCCGCGCCCCTCCACGACAAGAACAAAGACGTCGAGAGCTTCGTCAAATATCTCTGACCCCGACGCGGCGATCTCCCCGTAAAACGACGCGCGTCTCCCGGACGGCGACGCGCGCCGTCCCTCTCGCCGTCCGCCCGATCTCAGGAAGCGCTCATGTTCAAAAAACTCGTCTCCGCGCCGACGGTCGTCGCGACGCTGGTCGTCGCGACCTTTGCCGTCGCCGCGTTCTCGCGCGCCGCGGAACCGGCGACGTATTTCGCCTACCGTTCCTTCTGGCCGGAGCATGAAACGATGAAGCGCTTCGCCGACGCGGGCGTTCACACCTTCTGCGTCTTCCCGTCGAACACGGCGAACTCGCTCGGCGAGCCGTATTCCCAATATCCGAACGTCTGGCGGTATCCCGGCGTTTACGACTGGCAGTCCCTCTACCGTCAGTTCGACGAGATTATCGCGGTCGACCCGGACGCGCGGTTCCTCTGCATGGTCGATCTCAACACGCCGACGTGGCTCGTTCGCAATCTCGCGATGAGCGAAGCGGACGGAAGTTTCGACACGTTTATCGACCTCTCAAACTGCCTCGCGCTCCCCAAATGGCGCGATATGACAAAACGGTACCTCGTCGATTTCCTCGCGCAAACGGAATCGCGATACGGCGACCGAATCGACGCGTACATTCTCGCCTGCGGTCAGACCGACGAATGGATGGACTACGGCGCCGAACGAACGAGCCGCGCCAAAGACAAAGTCTACTCGCAGTGGCGGCGTCGCGAAGGACTCTCGCCCGCAAAGTGGCCGTCTTTCGACGCGTTCGACTCCGCCGCCTTTGAAAACCGAATCCGCGACCCGCAAAAAGAGCAAGAAACGATCGACGCGCTGCGTTTTGAGCAGCGGCTAATCGCCGACGGAATCGTCGAGTTCGCAACGCTCGCGAAGGAACGCGTCGCCGAGGGGAAAGAAATCGGCGTCTTCTTCGGATATATCCTCGAGCTCACGGGCTGGCGCGCCAACGGGTGCGGACATCTCGCGTACGAGCGCGTTATGGCGAGTCCGAGCGTCGACTTCTTCATATCGCCGGGGACGTATTCCGAGCGTCCGATCGGGGGCGGGAGCGGGTCGATGGCGCCGAACGAGACGATTCGGCTCGCGGGCAAACGCCGTCTCCATGAAACGGACCATCGCACGACGACGTATAACGCGAAGCTCAACGAGTTCGTCGGGATCGCGCTCCACGCGCAGTGGCAAAGCGAAGACGAGGACGTCGCCGGACTCCGGCGCGAAATGAGCCTCGCGCTTATCGACCGCGCGTCGATTTGGTTCTTCGACATGTGGGGCGGATGCTTCAAGTCGGACCGCGCGATGGAGAACGTCGCGACGATGAAACGCGTCTGGGACCGCAACGTCGGACGGCAGGGGGCGCCGGTCGCCGAGATTCTCCTCGTCGTCGACCCGCAGAGCGCCGAGCGCGTCAACGGTCGCGAACCGCGTTCCGGCGCGGTCTATCACGCGCTCCGCAATCGGCTCAACCACGTCGGCGCGCCCTTCTCCGTCTGCTCCTTCAACGACCTTGGGAAAGAAGACCTTACCCGGGTCAAGCTCGCGATCGTTCCCGGCTCCTTCTACCTGCCCCCCGAGCGCCGCGCAACGCTCCGCGACCTTCTGCTGCGCGACGGACGAACCGTCCTCTGGCTCGGTCCGTGCGGAATCGACGACGGCGCGTCGCTCGACCTTGCGCGCGTCGAGAAAACGACCGGCGCGGAATACGGCGTCCCCGGAACCGTCGAAAAGGATCGCGTCGGATTCTTCGGCGAAGGGAACGGAGAATGGCGGAGCGTCGCCATCTCGAATCACGACGACGCGACCGTCGACGTTCTGCGCGAAGTCGCGCAAAAGGCGGGCGTTCTCCTTTACGTCGACGACGGCTCGCCCGTCTACGCGTCGGAGCGGCTTGTCGCCGTCCATACGAAAGAGGGCGGCGTCAAGAAAATCACGCTTCCACGAAAGGTCGCGAAAGTGACGGAAGCGTTCTCCAGACGGCTCGTCGCCAAGAACGCGCAATCCTTCGAATATGAGTTCGCCGCGCCGGAAACCGCGCTCTTTGAGCTCGAGTTCTAACGCGGCGCAATCCCGTTGTTTTTCCAAATTCACAGATTGGAGACTTCATCCATGAGACTCGCCTCTTGCTTTCTCGCCGCGACCCTCTGGCTCGTCGGCGTCGCGACGTTCGCGGCGGAACGCGTTGAAAACGCCGCTCTCTATCTCGTTTCCGAAAACAACGGAAAACAGACTCTCGTTTACGACGGGTTTCGAACCGCGCCGATCGCGGACGACGTCGTCGTTTCCGACGCGACGGGAACCGAAATCGACAGCCTCGCGAAACTTGCCGACGCGCTGGGCAAAGAGCCGGATTGGGACGCGCTCAAGCTCGGCGACGTCGTAGGAACCGGCGCGGAAGACGCGCTCGTCGCGACCGTCGAAACGCGCGACGGCGCCGTCTCCACAATTTCCGTGACGGAAAGAAAGTCGCGACCGCTCGTCGGCGTGAGCATCGTCGTGAGGGACGGGTATAGCGCGGGGCAGAAGACGATCGTCGAAACGCTCCTGCGCTGCGGGGTAAACGTCTATCTTATTCCGAAAATCGCCAAAGAGGAAGAATGCGACGAATATCTTCCGAGGCTCGACGGGTTCGTCATGCCCGGGGGCACGAACGCGAACCCGAGGCTCTTCGGCGAGGTCCCCTACCCTCACGGGAGCGCGAAGATCGACGACGTCCGCGACGTCAACGACGTGCTCGTCACGCGCTGGCTGATCGCGCATAACGTGCCGGGACTCTGGATTTGTCGCGGGAATCAGTTCCTCAACGTCGCGCTCGGCGGCGGATTGATTCAAGACGTCCCGACCTATCTCGGAACCCTCGTTCTCAAAGGCGAGATTCCTTATAAAGAAGCGGAGCCGATTCCAGACGAAGGCGCGCCCGGTCTGACCGCAAACGACCCGATCACGCGGTGCATGCCCGCTCACTATCGCGTCAAAGCGTACGGGATCGCGCACGTTGGAACGCGTCATCCGATCGGTTCGGCTGAGGAGCCGGGGATTTCCGAGAACTCGGTCTTTCTGCTCCCAATCGTCGGGCGGCGTTGGATTCCCTCCGTCATGACGTCGCATCACCTTGCCGCCGACCCCAAGCGCATCGGCGAAGGGCTGACCGTCGTCGCGCATTCCCCCGACGGAATTATCGAAGCGCTCGAATATCAGGCGAACGACTTCGCGCTCGGGGTTCAGTTCCATCCCGACGCCGACGTGAAATCCGCCGACCCGGAACTGGCAAAGTTTGGCTATTCCTTCTTCAACGCGCTCGTCGAACACAGCCGGGCGCGCAAAGCGGCTAACGACCAAAAGAACAAACGATAATTCTTCGAACCGTCCCTCCCGTAAATGAAAGGTTTTACGATGAAACGCGTCGCTCTCCTCATCGTTCTAACGCTCGCTTTAACCTGCGGCGCGGCCTTCGGCGCCGAACGTTTTGACAACGTCGTCCTCCGCCCTGGGACGGCGGCGAAATCAGACGAATCGCTCGAATTCGACGGTAATCGAAGCGCGCCGTTTGCGAGCGACGTCGCGATTAGCGACGAAACCTCGCAGGGAATCGCCGACGTCGCGACGCTCCTCGCCGCCGTCGGCAAGACGCCCGACTTCGACGCCGCGCGTCCCGGCGACCGCGTCGGCGACGACCTGCCCGACGCGCTCGTCGCCGATCTGACCCTCGAAGACGGCAGAATCGCGACCGTCGCGGTCAAATCGCGGCTAACGCGTCCTCTGATCGGAATTACGTGGATCGGCGCGAGCGTCGGCGCTTCGCAGAAACGAATCGCGACCGCGATCCTCCGTAACGGAGGAAAGGTAAAATTCATGACGCGCGTCGCTAACGACGAGGAATGCGACGCCGCGATCGCCGAACTGGACGGACTCGTCATGCCCGGCGGCGCCGATCTCGACCCCGAACGCTACGGCGAAAAACCGTATCCGCACGGCTCCGTCGGTATCCAGCCGGAGCGCGACGTCTCCGACGTTCTCACGACGCGTCTCGCGATCTCGCGCAACCTCCCGGCGCTGTGGATATGCCGCGGCGAACAGACGATCAACGTCGCGCTCGGCGGCGCGCTTATCCAAGACGTCCCGTCGTACCAAGGAGGTCGCGCGATGAAGGGCGAGATTCCTCGCGACCAAACGGAACTGCTCCCCGACGAAGGCGCGCCGACGGACTACGGCAAGGGTCCCGTCGTTCCTTGCGTCCCGAGTCACTATCGCGTCGTCGCTTACGCGACGCCCCACGGCGCCGCCCGACATTCGGTCGACGTCGCGGAAAACTCGAAGTTCCTCGCGCCGATTATCGGCGTCGGCGTCTCCCCCTCCTTCGTGTCGTCGCATCATCAGGCGGCGGACGCCGCGCGACTCGGCGAAGGGCTGACCGTCGTCGCGACGGCGCCCGACGGGATTGTCGAAGCGCTCGAATATCAGGCGAACGACTTCGCGCTCGCGACCCAGTTCCACTTCGAATCCGACGTCCTTTCGCAAGACCCCGAACGCGCCGAACTTTGCGATAAGTTTTTCCTCGAACTTCTGCGCTTTGCGAGAATGCGGTCGTCGCGGTAAAATGACGGCAAGTATCCGGCATATCCTTGCTAAACAATTGGCGTTACGGTATAATCTGCGCGATGGTCGCGAAACCGTTCATCGTCGCTGAACGGCGAAAGGAGGAAGCTTCTCATGGCGGACAAAGACGCAGTCGCCAAAGATTATATGCGGAACGAAGTTATCTTCGCCGACGCTTTTAACTTCAAAATCTATGGCGGCAGACAAGTCGTCAAGCCTCAATTGTTGAGACCGCTCGACACGACCAGCGTCGCCCTACTCTATCGCGACGACGGGAAATCCGAAGTAATCCAAAGATATCGCGATATTCTGAAACTCGCGACGATCATGGAAGACGGCGAAGCGGTTTATCTCGCGCTGGGAATTGAAAACCAAACGCAGATGCATTACGCCATGCCGGTGAGAATGATGGTTTACGACGCGTTGTTTTACGACGAGCAAATTCGTAAAATTGGCGAGAGACGTCAATTGGAGGGTAGAGCGTATAAAACGAGAGCCGAATTCCTGTCGAATTTCGGCGCCGACGATAAATTACCGCCGATCATATCGATCACGGTTTATCTCGGTCCCGAAAGATGGACGGCGCCGAGATCGCTCCACGAAATGCTGGCCGTTCGCGACAAGACGACGCTCCAATACGTTCCCGATTACAAGATGAATCTATTGGTTCCGTCGGAAATCGCCGAAGAAGACTTTGCCAAATTCAATTCGGAATTGAATCTGGCCCTAAAATACATCAAGCACTCCGGCAACGAAAGAGAACTGGAAAGTTTTGTTTGGAACAACCCGGAATACCGCGACGTGACGAGAGAAACGGCGAATTTTTTAAACGTTATGACGGATTCTGAACTACAATTTGCAGAAGATAAGGAGCGAGTCGATATGTGCGAAGCAATCAAAGGAATCCTTGAAAGAGGGAGAGCCGAGGGAAGAGCCGAGGGAAGAGCCGAGGGAAGAGCCGAGGGAAGAGCCGAGGAAAGAGCCGCCGGCGAAGAAAGGCTCGTGAATGTTCTAGCGGAATTTGTCAAAGACGGAATCGTTACGCTCTCGGAAGCGGCTAAACGCGCCCAGATGACCGAATCCGATTTTCTTGCTCGGATGGACGGCGTCAACTAACGTCGCTTTCCGCTCAAATCCGAATACGGATAAGGAGCGAGTCGATATGTGCGAAGCAATCAAAGGAATCTTTGAAAGAGGGAGAGCCGAGGGGAGAGCCGAGGGGAAAGCCGAGGGGAAAGCCGAGGAAAGAGCCGCCGGCGAAGAAAGGCTCGTGAATGTTCTAGCGGAATTTGTCAAAGACGGAATCGTTACGGTTTCAGAAGCGGCCAAACGCGCCCAGATGACAGAATCCGATTTTTTAGTTCGGATGAGCGGCAAAACTAACTCGTAGTCTCGACATGATAAAAGCGGTTGATTTATTCGCGGGTTGCGGGGGACTTTCCCTCGGGTTTCAGAACGCCGGGGTCGACGTGAAGGCGGCTTTTGAATATTGGGAGCCGGCGGCGCGGGTTTACGCGAAGAATTTCGACCATCCCGTTTTTCAAATCGACCTCTCCGACGTCGATTCCGCCGTCAAAATTGTCAAGCCGTTTCTGCCCGACATGATTATCGGGGGGCCGCCCTGCCAAGATTTCTCTCACGCGGGCAAAAGGATCGAAGCGGATCGCGCGGGACTCACGGGCGCGTTTGCGAAGATCGTCAAGGCGGTCGAGCCGACGTATTTCGTCATGGAGAACGTCGACCGCGCGGTCGGCAGCAAGGCTTACGCGTTTGCGCGGGCCACGTTCAAAGAGGCGGGTTACGGGCTGACGGAAATCGTCCTCAACGCGAGCCACTGCGGGGTTCCGCAGCGCAGAAAACGCTTCTTCTGCGTCGGCGTTCGCGGCGCGGAGGATGACGTTATGCGCCCCTTTCTCGAGAGTAAAATCAGCGAACATGAAACGACGCTCCGCGACTTCTTCGGCGATCGACTCGGATTCGAGTACTATTACCGACACCCGCGGAATTACAGCCGGCGCGGCGTTTTCTCGATCGACGAGCCGGCGCCGACAATGCGCGGCGTCAATAGGCCCGTGCCGAAGGGCTATCCGGGCCATCCGAACGACGCCTGTTCCGTCGAGCGCGGCGTCAGGGCGTTGACGACGCGCGAACGTTCGCTGATTCAAACGTTCCCCGAAGATTTCCAATGGGACGGGAACAAAACCGACATGGAACAGATGATCGGAAACGCCGTCCCCGTCAAACTCGCGGAATTCGTCGCGCGCGCCGTCGTCGAATACGCTCGGAACCGCGAACGTTGAAAATTAGAGACGCTGAAACGAAAAACGCCCGAGCCGCGCGCGTCGCGACCCGGGCGTCGTTTTTATCGCCGGTCAATTCGAGAAGAAACTCAGGCGGTCTTCGCGTCGTCGTTGAAGTTGAAGAAGAAATCGGAACCGTCGTAATCGACGCTGATATTGCGCCGAACCGTCTTGGAAGGATCGCCGTAGCCCGGTCGTTTGAGGAGTTCGAGCGCCAACGGGTTGCCGAGCCGCTGCTGGATCACGCGTTTGAGCGGACGCGCGCCGAATTCCGGATCGTAGCCCAACTCGGCGACGCCGTCGAGCGCTGCGGGCGTGAGCGTGAAGTTGACGTTCTGCTTCTCAAGAAGGCTGCGGAGCTTCTGCGTTTGCAGTTCGACGATGCGACGAATCTGCTTCTTGTCGAGCGGATGGAAGACGATCGTATCGTCGATTCGGTTGAGGAACTCGGGCAAGAAGTTCTCGCGCAGAATCGAGTCGACCGCTTCGACGATCTCGTCCTGCGGGCGATTCTCGGCGGTGAGTTCGCGGATGACCTGACTGCCAAGGTTCGACGTCATCACGATAATCGTGTTCGTGAAGTCGACCGTGTGTCCTTGGTTGTCGGAGAGTCTGCCGTCGTCGAGGACTTGCAGCAGGATATTGAAGACGTCGCGATGCGCCTTTTCGATCTCGTCGAAGAGGACGACCGAATACGGACGGCGACGAATCGCCTCCTTCTTCATATCCGACGTATCCTGGAGGCGCCCCGATCAGCCGCGAAACCGTGTGTTTCTCCATGAACTCGCTCATGTCGATACGCGTAATCGCGCCTTCGTCGTCGAAGAGCGCTTCCGCGAGCGCCTTGCAAAGCTCCGTCTTGCCGACGCCGGTGGGTCCGAGGAACAGGAACGACCCGATCGGACGGTTCGGATCTTGGAGTCCGCTTCGACTTCGTCGCACCGCGTTCGCGACCGCGTCGACCGCTTCGTCCTGACCGACGACCCGCAGGTGCAGACGATCCTCGAGGACGATGAGCTTCGCGCGTTCCGTCTCCATCATTCTCGAGACGGGCACGCCCGTCCACTGCGAAACGACCTCCGCGATTTCGTCGGGACCGACGACCTGACGCAGCAGTCTCTTCTGCGGACCCTTTTGAACTCCGCCGTTCTCGGCGTCGCCCGCGTTCTTCTGCTCCTCCGACTCCAACTCCGCAAGCCGATCCTTCAGCGTTTTGAGTTCGTTGAAGAGGTCGGAGAGCTTCTGATACTGCGCGTTGTCGGCGGGCTTCCCCTTGAGGAACGACTGCTTGATCTCCGTGTCGAGCGTTTTATATTCGAGCTCCTTCGCGGCGACTTTTTCGCGCAACTGATGAACGTCGCCAACGCCGCTCTTTTCCTTTTCCCAACGAATATTGAGTTCGGCGAGTTCTTCGTTCGTCGACGCGATCTTCTTGCGAATTTCTTCGAGTCGCGCGACCGCGTCCGGCTCCGTCTCGTTGACGAGTTGGCTCTCCGCGATCTTTAATTGAACGAGTCGCCGCTGCGCGTCGTCGATTTCGGTCGGCACGCTTTGGAGTTCCATCGCGAGGCGGCTCATCGCTTCGTCGACGAGGTCGATCGCCTTGTCGGGCAGGAACCGGTCGGAAATGTACCGATTGGAAAGTTCGACCGCCGCGACGAGCGCCGAGTCGGTGATCTTCACGCCCTTGTGGTGCTGCTCGTAGCGTCCCTTGAGTCCTCGCAGAATCGCCAGCGTCGCGTCGACGCTCGGTTCCGCGACCATCACCGGCTGGAACCGTCGTTCGAGCGCCGCGTCCTTCTCGATGTACTTGCGGTATTCGTCGAGCGTCGTCGCGCCGATGCACTTGACGTCGCCTCGCGCGAGCGCCGGTTTCAACAAGTTCGCCGCGTCCGCGCCTCCCTGCTGGTTCCCCGCGCCCACGACCGTATGGAGTTCGTCGATGAAGAGGATCACGCGCCCTTGAGAATCTTCCACTTCCTTGAGCGTCGCCTTCAGACGTTCCTCAAACTCGCCGCGGTACTTGGCCCCGGCGATCAGCGCGCCCATATCGAGCGCCACGACGACCTTGTCCTTGAGGTTCTCCGGCACGTCGCCCGCGACGATTCGCAGCGCCAGCCCTTCGACGATCGCCGTCTTGCCGACGCCCGGCTCGCCGATAAGCGCGGGGTTGTTCTTCGTTCGGCGCGACAGAACCTGGATGACGCGACGTATTTCCTTATCGCGTCCGACGACGGGGTCGAGCTTGCCCTGTTTGGCGCGTTCGACGAGGTTGATTCCGTATTTTTCGAGCGCCTGAAGTTTTCCTTCCGGCTCTTGGTCGGTCACGCGGTGGTTGCCGCGCACGACGCTCGTCGCTTCGAGAATTTTCGCGCGGTCGATCGAGAAGAGGTCGAGCAGGTTCTTCGCCTTCCCGTCGACGTCGACGAGCGCGAGAAGCAGGTGCTCGGTCGAGATGAACTCGTCGTAAAGCGTCGTCGCTTCTTCGCCCGATTTGACGAAAACCTTCTGAAGTTCCGCCGAAAGGTTCGGCGAGACGCCGGACACGCGCGGAAGTCTCGAGATTTCAGAATCGACCGTCGACTTCAACCGTCCGACGTCGGCGCCGATCGCTTTGAAAATCGGTTTGATATTGCCGTCGGTCTCTTCGAGGAGCGCGGCGAGGAGATGAAGTCCCGAGATTTCGGGGTTCGATTTGGCGACCGCGAGTCGCTGAGCCGCCGAGATCGCTTCCTGCGATTTGACCGTAAGTTTTTCTTGTGAAAATTGCATAACAGTCTCCTTTCGCGACGCGCCGACTTGAACGTCGACGACGTCGAATCGCGGCGACTCGTTGACGCGCCGTAACTTATGGCGCCAAGACGCGTCGCGTCGCCGCTTGTCTTCACTGTTAGCAACGAAGGCGCCAAATCGAATTTTTTTTAAAATTTTCCCCGACGAGTCGGCGCCGATCGAAGAAAACGTCGAATCCCCAAACGGGGGCTGACGCGACGGCGCGGATACGATATAATGGGACGACGAGTCGGCGGCGGGGTTTGCGCCCGTTCTAACGCGGCTTGCGGCGTTTGCATTGCAAACGCTATCGAACCAGACGTCCGCGCCTTATGCGCGCGGACTTAGAGGATCGCGCCCGGAAGGCGTAGATTATGCGCGCGTACAGTCGCGCGCGGGGATTCGACGCCTTGGCGTTGGCGCCCGCGCGCAGACCGCGCGTCGAGGGGATAAAACGGTGCAACAGATTAAGGAAAAACTTCTTCAGGCGTTGGAAGCGGCGAAGACTTCCAAATCGGCGGAAGCGCTCGAAAAGATTCGCATTGATTTTCTCGGGCGCAAAGGGTCTATTACGACGCTCGCTAAAAACGCGGACTTTAGCAAGATGTCCGTCGAGGAGAAGAAGGGATTCGGTCAGCGTCTGAACGAGCTTAAAAACTTCGCGAACGAGCAGCTTAAGGCCGCGGCGGAGGCGCTCGAATCGGTCGCCGTTCGCCATAAAACGAACGACCTTGACCTCACCGCGCCCGGAAAAGGACGACGGCTCGGCGCGCTCCATCCGATCACCCTCGCGCAGATGGAACTGGAAGATATCTTCCAAGGGATGGGCTTCTCCGTCCTGTACGGACCCGAAGTCGAATCGGAGCATTACTGCTTCGAGAGCGTCAACATTCCTCACGATCACCCCGCGCGCGACATGCAGGACACCTTCTGGCTCAAGAACCAGTTGATTCTCCGCACCCACACGTCCGCCAACCAAGTCCGCACCCTTGAGCGATTCGGCGCCCCGATCCGCGCGATCTTCCCCGGACGCTGTTTCCGCTACGAGTCGATCGACCCGAGCCACGAGAACACGTTTTACCAGTGCGAAGGTCTCGTCGTCGACAAGGATATTTCCGTCGCGAACCTCATCGCCGTCATGAAGACGATCCTCAGCCAAGTCTTCCGCCGCGACGTCAGGGTGCGCCTGCGACCGGGATACTTCCCCTTCGTCGAACCGGGGTTTGAACTCGACCTGAACTGCCTCTTCTGCGGCGGCAAGGGGTGCCCGACGTGCGGCGACGGGTGGATCGAACTGATTCCGTGCGGGCTCGTCCATCCGCAGGTGTTGCGCTTTGGCGGCGTCGATCCCCGCGAATACAGCGGTTTCGCGTTCGGCGTCGGTCTAACGCGTCTCGCCATGATGAAATACGGAATTCGCGATATTCGCTATTTAAACTGCGGCGATCTGCGCGTCAACGAGCAGTTTAGCGTGCTAATGTGATTCGCGTCGGCGTTTAACGGTTTCAAGTTGCTCCCGTCGTAGGTCGACGTCTATCGTTCGACCGCGCGACGGGATTTTTTTACGCGCGAAAAATCGAGGTCTACGTGCTGGAAATTGAAATGAAATTTCGGGTTGAAAACCCGGAGAAATACGAGAAAACGCTCAAACAACTTCTGGGAACGACGCTCGGCGCTTCGTCGGTCGAACGCGACGAGTTCTATCGGTGCGACGCGCTTGGTTTTCCAGGTCAGGGCAAAACGCTCCGCATTCGTCGGCGCGGCTCCTACCTTGCGGCGACTTTTAAGGGACCGCGTCTCGACGACGAGACGAAATCGCGCGAAGAAATCGAACTCCCGCTGACGGTTCAAGGCTCCGGCGGCTCCGGCGGCTCCGCGATTCGCGACGCGCTCGTCGATCGCGCCCACGCCGACTGGTCGCGATTCTTTCAGCGTCTCGGGTTTACCCCGGCGGCGGTCGTCGAGAAAACGCGGCGCCGAGGTCTTGCGGACTTCGACGGGCGACATTTTGAGATTACGCTCGATTCCCTCGAAGGACTAGGCGACTTCACGGAAATTGAAACGATCGCGCCGGAAAGCGACTTTGAAACGGCGCGCGAGGTCGTGATCACGCTCGCCGACCGACTCGGCCTCCATGATTCTATCGCCAAGAGTTACCTTGCGCTCAAGATGGAAGCGGAATCGGGCGAGGTCGTCGACGAAAAGTAACGACCGACGCGCAGGACGACGCCTAGCAAAATTGTCACAAACGATAGAAATTTGGGAAATTTCTTAAAAATGTGGAATTTTCAGGCGATAAAGAGTGGACTCTCGACCTTTCGCGGATTATCATTGAGAAGGTTTACTGGGGCGTTGCGCCGAGGTCGTCCAAGCGACGGTTTCGGTCGGCGTTCCGACCTCGGCGAGCGTGTTTTCACGAATGAAAACGACGTTCTCGCGAGTTGATCGATCGAAAACACATTGTGAGATATTCGTCGCAACGGCGCCGCGCGCGCGTTCGGAGGATTCAGATGAAATTGGGTATGTTCC
>CAMZHY010000042.1 GCA_947307005.1 uncultured Planctomycetaceae bacterium | reverse complement strand
TCGCCGCGACGACCTTCACGATTGCCGCGCCGTCGCGCGTGAATGCGGACGAGCCCGAATATCAGGCGATTTCCGATATCGTCTACAAGCAGGTCGGCGACCGTAAAATCACGCTGAACCTCTTCATGCCCGTCAAAGACGGTCAGATCGTCAAAGGACGGCCGCTCCTCATCTATCTCGACAGCGGATGCTGGTATTCCGGCGAGCCGGGAAACGGCGGCGTCTGGACCGATCTTGGCGCCCGGGAGCGCGGCTTTGCCATCGCGAGCGTTTCGCACCGTCCGATTAACGAGGCGCAGTTCCCCGCGCCGATGGAAGACGTGCGCGCCGCCGTCCGGTTCCTGCGCAAACACGCGGAGGAATACGGCTACGACCCCGACCGCTTCGCCGTCTGCGGATGCTCGAGCGGCGGCAATCTCTCGCTGAGCCTCGGTATTTCGGACGAAAAGTCGCCCTTTAACGTCGGCGACAACCTCGACGTCTCCGGACAGGTTCAAGTCGTCGTCGACTTCTTCGGCCCTTCCGATTTTAAAGACGTCTTTACCCGTTACCCGAATCAGGCGATCGACTGCATTTACGACGCGTGCGGCTTCAAGCGCGACGCCGCCAAACCGGACGATCCGAATCACGCCGCCCTTATGGAAAAGGCGGTATTCTATTCGCCGATCACTTACGTCGACGAAAACTACGCGCCGACGATCCTTCTCCAAGGAACGGTCGATCCGCTCGTGCCGCTGAGCCAGAGCGCGCTCATGTTTGAAAAGATCGCGGTTCACGGCGTTCGCAGCCGCATCGTCGTGACCAACGGCGGCGTTCATAATCCGGGGACGCTCGGGTCGAGGGACGATCGCATCCGCGAAATCTTCGATTTCCTCGAATGGAAATAACGGAGCGTCGATTTCTTTAGTCCACGGTCGTCGGTCGTCGTCTTTCCCTCGACCGGCGGCTTGTTTTTTTGACTGGACGATTGTATATAACTTGAATTTCGGGTAGAATATTGTTTGGCGTTCGGACGTTGCGAACGTTTCGTCGCCTACGTCTCCCACAAATGTTAGTTTTATCCACTTTCAAAAGAAAGCAACGATATTATGCGCCTTGTCACACTTACCCTTGGGCTTGTTTTAGCGGTCGGTCTCTCCGCCGCGCCGTCCGTCGTTTCCGTCGCGTCCGCCCAAGACGCCGAGCCCGCCGCTCAGAAAGACGTAACCTTTGACGAAGCCCTTCTGGAGATTCCGGAAGGCGAATCCGGCTCTTTCTACGCGGAACGCGCCGAAGCGATTGGCAAGGCGTTCGCGGAGTTTGTCAACGCCAACGTCGGAGAGAATCAAGAGATTCCCGAGGCCGTGAGAGCGCTCCAGCCGAAGGTTCAGGAAGCGTACGCGAAGCTCGTGAAGAAAATCGCGCTTGCCGACGACCTTGATTACGCCGTCTCGGGTCCGTACTTCCGTAATTATACGATGGGAGTCGCTCGCGAAGGAAAACTCGACGAACTGAACGCGCTTCTCGCGGCGGAACAGGGCAAGGACAAAGACGAATCCGTCGCCGAGCGTCTCGGATGGCTTCGCTATCTCGTGAGCTGCGTTTCGGTCGACCAAGCGGGCGAAAAGGGCGTCGACGAACTGAAGGCGGCGATTAAGAATCTCGACGCCCTCGTCGCGGAAGACGACTTTGTCGCGCAGCGCGTCGAAGAATTCGCGTCGATTATCTCCCAGTACAGCAACGACGAGGCCAAGGCGTTCTTTGAGAGAACGATTGAAGCGTTTAACGCGTCCGACTCCGACGCGCGCAAAGCGCTCGCCAAAGAGCTTGAACCGCAGCTGCGCTTCTTCAACCTTGTCGGAAACGAAATGATCTTCGAAGGCGTCTACGACGACGGCTCGGAAATCGACTGGAAATCCTATCGCGGCAAGGTCGTTCTCGTCGACTTCTGGGCGACGTGGTGCCCGCCGTGCGTCGCCGAGGTGCCGAACGTTCTCGCCCTTTATGAAAAATATCACGACGCGGGCTTCGACGTCGTCGGCTATAGCCTCGACAGCGATCTCGACGCGCTCGAGAAGTTTGAAAAGGAACGTAAGCTCCCGTGGCGTACCGGCGTTCGTAAGCTTTCGATGCAAGCGAACGAAAAGGACGGCAAGAACTATACGAATCTGTGCGAATACTACGGAATCCATGCGATTCCGACGATGATCCTCGTCGACAAGGACGGAAAGGTGATCGATACGGAAGCGCGCGGCGCCCATCTCAAGGAACTTCTCGAAAAGGCGTTCCCGGACGTCAAGTGATCGCCGGCTTGGTTGTAGGAACATTTTGCTCCGCGCGGCGCTTCAGAAGTCAAACTGAGGCGCCGCTTTTTTTGTTCCTAGTTGAACCAACTTCGGAAATCGCGTACAATTGCTTCCAGCGTTTACGTCGAGTCGCCGTTGCGCGAAATCGACCCTTCGGGCGCCCCGCCCTTCCTATAACTGAAAGAAGCGATAGATTATGCGCGCTATTAAAGTTACGTTTGGATTACTTCTCGCGGTCGGTCTCTTCGCCGCGCCGTCGTTCGTTTCCGTCGCGTCCGCGCAGGACGCGGATTCCGCCGCCCAAGAGAGCGCGACCTTCGACGAATCGCTTCTCGAGATCCCGGACGGCGAAACCGGTCAATTTTACATTGATCGCATTCAGGAGCTCGGCAAGGCGTTTAACGTCTATTCCGTAGCTCAAAAGGATTCCGACGCCGTAAAGGAACTCCAGACAAAAGCGCAGGACGCGATCGCGAAACTCGTGGAAAAAGTCGCGCTTGCCGACGACCTCGAATATTCCGTCGCGAAGCCGTACCTCCTCCAGTACACGTTGCCCCTTGCTCGCGAAGGGAAACTCGACGAACTCAAAGAGATTTTGAAAGCGGAACTGGGCAAGGACAAAGTCGAGCCTGAACGCGTCGGGTGGCTTCGTTATCTCGTCAACTGCTCGGCGCTCGACCACGCCAAGGACGTCGACGCGCTTAAGGCGGCGATTAAAGATCTTGACGCCGACGTCGCGGAGGACGATTTCGTCGCGGCGCGCGCCGATGAGTTCGCCTCGATTATTTCCGCGAGCAATTCGGACGAAGCCAAGGCGTTCTTGCAGAGGACGCTCGAGGCGTTTAAAGCGTCCGAGTCCGACGCGCGCAAAAAACTCGCCGCAGCGCTCGAACCGCAGATTCGCTTCTTCAACCTTGTCGGAAACGAAATGATCTTCGAAGGCGTCTACGACGACGGCTCGGAAATCGATTGGAAATCCTATCGCGGCAAGGTCGTGCTCGTCGACTTCTGGGCGACGTGGTGCGGACCGTGCGTCGCCGAGGTTCCGAACGTTCTCGCTCTTTATGAAAAGTATCACGACGCGGGCTTCGACGTCGTCGGCTATAGCCTCGACAACGATCTCGACGCGCTCGAAAAGTTTGAAAAGGAGCGCAAACTCCCGTGGCGCACCGGCGTTCGTAAACTTTCGATGCAAGCCAACGAAAAGGACGGCAAGAACTATACGAACCTGACCGAATACTACGGAATCCACGCGATCCCGACGATGATCCTCGTCGATAAGGACGGAAAGGTTATCGACACGAACGCGCGCGGCGCTCATCTTCGAGAACTTCTCGAAAAGGCGTTCCCGGACGTCAAGTGACGTCGGCTAGGTTGTAGTAACGTTTTGCTCCGCGCGGCGCTTCAGAAATCAAACTGAGGCGCCGCTTTTTTCGTTCCTAGTTGAACCGACTTTGGAAATCGCGTACAATTACCTCCAGCGTTTACGTCGAGTCGCCGTTGCGCGAACTCGACCCTTTGGGCGTTCGCGCCCTTCCTATAACTGAAAGAAGCGATAGATTATGCGCGCCGCTAAATTTATGTTTGGATTGCTTGTCGCGGTCGTTTTCTTCGTCGCGGCGTCCGCCGTTCCTGTCGCGTCCGCCCAAGACGCAGAGCCCGTCGATCTGGAAAAGATTCCCTTTGACCGATCTCTTCTTGATATTCCGGAAGGCGAGAGCAGCGCGTTTTACGTCGAACGTTACAAGGCGCTTGAGGAGGCAAAATCGGAGTATTGCGCCGTGCAGTATAGGGCCGGCGCTATAGCGGCGACCCCGCCGAAGGGGTATAGGGAAGCATGCTTTAAGCTTGAGAGAATCATCGCTTCCGCCGCCGACGTCGATCCCGACCTCTCGACGAGGTGTTTCCGCTCTTACACGACGAGGGTCTTTCGCAATGGAAACATTGACGAAATCAAGGAGATTCTCAAGACCGAGCGGAGCAAGGACGTCGTCGTTCCATTTCGCGTCAGTTGGCTCCGCTATCTTATCTGCTCCATGACGCTCGAACAATCCGGCGAAAAGGGGCTTGAAGAGTTCAAGGGCGCTATAAAGGAACTGGAAACAGCCGTTGCGGAAGACGACTTTATCGCGCGGCGAGCGGGCGAGTTTGCCTTAGAAGTTTATTACTACGACGAGAACGAAGGGAAGGCGTTTTTGGAAAGGACGATCCAAGCGTTCCAAGCGTCGGACGACGACGTTCGGAAAAAGTTTGCCAAAGAGCTTGAACCTCGGATGCGTTTCTTCAATCTCGTCGGAAACGAAATGATCTTCGAAGGCGTCTACGACGACGGCTCGGAAATCGACTGGAAATCCTATCGCGGCAAGGTCGTTCTCGTCGACTTCTGGGCGACGTGGTGCGGACCGTGCGTCGACGAGATTCCGAACGTCCTCGCTCTTTACGAAAAGTACCATGACGCGGGCTTCGACGTGGTCGGCTACAGTCTCGACGACGATCTCGACGACCTCGAGAAATTTGAAAAGAAATGCAAGCTCCCATGGCGAACCGGCTCCCGCGAGCTTTCGGAGCAGGCTAATGAAAAGGACGGCAAAGATTACGCGATTCCCACTGAATATTACGGGATCGACGCGATTCCGATAATGATTCTCGTCGATAAGGACGGGAAGGTTATCGACACGAAAGCGCGTGGCGAACATTTGAAGGAACTCCTCGAAAAGGCGTTCCCGGACGTTTCCGACGCCGAGTGATTCGGTTTTGCGATCCTGTTTTTGACGGCGCGATAATGTAAGAGATCGTTTCAGAGAAAGCGCGTAACGCCCTATGCATGTCGTATTAAAAGAGTTTTTCCGCGTTCTTTTCAACCTTCCGACGTCGCCGGAATTTGTCGGGTGGAACGGAGAGCGACTGACCGTCAAGGTTTTGAAGAAGCTCGATCGTCACGGACATTCCGGTCGGATTCTGCGCAACGTCTACGTTCCGACGGGCGCGGCGACGACGGAAATCGACGTTCTTTACGTATCGCGAAAGGGAATATTCGTTCTAGAAAGCAAGAACTATTCCGGCTGGATCTTCGGGAATGAAAGCGATTCCTACTGGACGCAGGCGACGCCGCGAGAAAAGCATAGGTTTTACAACCCGCTCAAACAAAACGCGACGCACTGTCGCGCGCTCGTCGATTATTTGACCGTGAACGTTCCGACGTTTTCCGTCGTCGTCTTTTCCGAACGTTGCGAGCTTAAAAAGATCGCGATATCAAGTCCCAACGCGCTCGTCGTCAAGCGCGACCGACTCTACCGCGACCTCAAAGCCCTCTGGAAGACGGCGCCCGACGTCCTTACGCCGACGCAATGCGAAAACGTCTATCTCAAGCTCGAGCCGTTGACGCGCGTCTCTAACGACGTTAAAAAAGAACACGTTCGAAATCTCAGAGAAAAATATCGGAACTGACGTCCGACAATTGTTTTGGAGAAAAACGCCAATGTTTGAAACGCTCAAGTCAAATCTCGAAAAGAAGGGGTACGGCGTAAGCGTTTTCGCGACGGGCGACGAGGCGGTCGAATACCTTGTCGGCGCGATTACGGAAACGACGGTCGCGTTCGGCGGCTCGACGACGCTCGACCAGCTCGGTCTCTACGAGCGGCTCGCCGTCAAGAACGACGTTCGATGGCATTGGCGCGTTCCCGAGGGCTCGAACGCGCGCGCCGTCCTCAAAAGCGCGCGCGACGCGAGCGTCTACTTGGCGTCCGCCAACGCGCTGGCGGAGACGGGCGAGATCGTCAATATCGACGGGAACGGAAACCGCGTCGCGGAAACGTGCTTTGGGCATGAAAGAGTCTATTTTGTCGTCGGGCGCAATAAGATCGTCCCGACGCTCGCGGACGCGCTTGACCGCGCGCGAAACGTCGCCGCGCCCCTCAACGCGCGGCGCCTCGCGCCCAGCGCGCCCAACTTCGACGTCGCCCGAATCTGCCGCGTTACGACCGTCTTCGACGCGGCGCCCCTCATGGCGAAGTATGAAGTCGTTATCGTCGATCAGGATTTAGGGTTCTGATTTCGACGATTGCTCGACGGTGAAAACGACCGATTCCGTCAGGAAACAACAAAAGAGGAAGAGGCGACGCGCATGAACGAAACGGGAACGACTTCGAAGAGAATCGAATGGGTCGATATAGCCAAAGGAGTCGCGATAGTTTTAGTGTGTCTCGGACACCGGGATATTCCCCAAAGCATGAGAGTTTGGGTTTATTCGTTTCATTTGCCGTTCTTCTTTTTCCTTGCAGGCTATACGACAAACTTTGAATCTTACGCCAACTTTTGGACTTACGCGACGCGAAAGGTTCGCGTCCTGCTGGTTCCGTATTTTGTTTTCGGATCGGCAAACGTAGCGTTTCATCTTTTTTTCGACCGTTTTTACCGTCATGCCGCCGTTGATTTGGACGACGCTTTGCTTCATCTTCTCGACGGAAGCGGCGTCGGTCCGCTCTGGTTTATTCTCCCGTTGTTCGTCGTCGAAGTCGTTTCCTACGCGCTCAATCTTTTGCCGAGGGGAAAAACGATCGTCGTTATTCTATCCTCTTTCGGAGGATATGCGCTGAGTCTGGCGTTTTCGTCGTCTCATATTTTCTGGTATCTGAACGTCGCTTTGATCAGCCTTTTCTTCTTTTGGTTTGCGAGATTTATCCGATATTCGAGAATTAACAAAAGGTTCGCGAAAGGGGACGTCGCGCTATTCCTCGACGCGCTAACCGTTCACGCGATTAGTTTGGCGTTCAATTCGGAAATTGTCGTCATGGGTTATAACGAGTTCGGGATATTTCCGTTTTTTTTGCTCGGGGGCGCGGCTGGTTCCGTCGTCGTTGCGAGCGTCTGCGCTCGTCTGGAGAAAACGCGCCGCGTAAAACGCGTCTTTGTATATTTTGGGAAAAACACGATCCCGATCGTCGCGTTTCATTATTATCCAGGCTATATGATTCTTGAAACGTTGTTCTATAAGTCGTTTGGTTTGAAATATATGTATAACGTATTCTCTTATAATATCGAAGGCTTCGTTTATACGATATGCGTCCTTATGCTTTGCGTTCCGATCATTGAGTTTGTCAATCGATTCGCGCCGTGGATGGTTGGCAAAGGGACAATGAAAGAAAAACGGGTTTCGTCATGAACGAAGAGGGAATGAAGTCGAAGAGAATCGAATGGGTCGATATTGCGAAAGGCGTCGCGATTGTTCTGGTATGTCTCGGGCATCGAGACGTTCCCGAAGGCATGTGCGTTTGGATTTACTCGTTTCATCTGCCGCTCTTCTTCTTTCTCGCGGGCTATACGACGAGATTTGAATCTTACGCTAGTTTTGGCGCATACGCGATGCGAAAGGTTCGCGTTCTTCTCGTTCCGTATTTTATCTTCGGGCTGCTCTACAAGACGATTGGTTTTTGTTTCAACTATCTCTACTCCCATGCCGCCGTCGATTTTGGCGCCGAGGCGCTTATTCTTCTCCGCGGAAGCGACGTTGGACCGCTCTGGTTTATTCCCCCGTTGTTTGTCGTCGAAGTCGTTTCCTATGTGTTAAATCTTTTGCCTAAGGGAAAAACGGTCGTCGTTATTTTATCCTCGTTCGGGGGATACGCGATGACTTTGGCGTTTCCGTCGATATGTTTTTTCTGGCGTCTAAACATCGCGTTTATCAGTCTTTTCTTCTTTTGGTTTGCGAGGTTTCTCCGATATTCGAGAATCAACGGGAGGTTTGCAAAGGGAGACGCCTTGCTTTTCTTCGGCGCGCTAATCGTTCACGCCATTTGCCTGTCGTTTAACCCGACGATCATTTGGATGGGGAGTAATCATTTCGGGATCTTTCCGTTATTTTTGCTCGAGGGCGCGGCGGGTTCCGTCGTAATTGCGTGCGTCTGCGCGCGTCTTGAGAAAACGCGCCTCATAAAAGGCGTCTTTACATATTTAGGGAAAAACACGATTCCAATCGTCGCGTTTCATTATTATCCAGGCTATATGATCCTTGAAACGTTGTTCTATAAGTTGTTTGGTTGGCAATATCTTCATAACGTATTCTCTCATAATATCGAAGGATTCGTTTATACGATTTGCGTCCTTTTGCTTTGCGTTCCGGTTATTGAGTTTGTCAACCGATTCGCGCCGTGGATGGTTGGCAAAGGGTCAATGAAAGAAAAACGGGTTTTGTCATGAACGAAGGGGGAATGAAGTCTAAGAGAATCGAATGGGTCGATATTGCGAAAGGGGTCGCGATTGTTCTTGTTTGTCTCGGTCATCGGGATATTCCCAAAAGCATGAGCGACTGGATTTACTCGTTTCATCTGCCGCTCTTCTTCTTTCTTGCGGGCTACACGACGAGATTTGAATCTTACGCCAGTTTTGGCGCATACGCGATGCGAAAGGTTCGCGTTCTGTTAGTTCCGTATTTTGTTTTCGGATTGTGCGTCGAGGCTTTTAACGTCGTTTTGTCCCGTTTTTACTCTCACGAAACCGTCGACTTTCCGGAACTCTTGGTTAATCTTTTTACAGGCAAGATTCAATCGATCTGGTTCATTCCCGCGTTTTTTCTCGTTGAAATCATTTCCTACTGTCTGAACCGTCTTCCGAAGGGAAAATTACCTTCCGCGTTTGCGCTTGCGATTTTGGGCTGTCTGCTGGGACAAAAGTTTCCGACGACGCGTTTTTTCTGGAACCTAGACGTCGCGCTAGTCGGGATTTTCTTCTTTTGGCTCGCCCGTTGTTTTAGAGACGCCAAAATCAACCGGCTGTTGGCGAAGGGCGATCTTTTCCTGTTTGGCGTCGCGCTAACCGCGCAAGCGATTTGCCTTGCGTTCAATACGGAGATCAATATGTTCCATAAGAGGTATGGAATATTTCCGATCTTCTTGCTCGAAGGAACGGGGGGAATCGCGGCGGTCCTGTGCGTATGCGTTTGGCTGGAGAAGGTATCGTTTATAAAGCGCGTCTTTGTCTTTCTTGGGAAAAACACCATTCCCATCTTGGCGTTTCACAAAAACGTAGGCTATGTTATACTCGAGATTGTCTTCCTTCGATTTTGGGGATTGGAGTATGAGAACAATATTTTTTCCGGCGCTGTCGAAGGTTTTGTTTACACGGCGTTAGGCGTTTTGTTCTGCCTTCCGATCATTTGGTTCGTCAACCGATTCGCGCCTTGGGCGGTTGGGAAAAGAGGCGCGAAAGAAAAGAAGAAAATATTGCCAGCATCGGACGGAGTCCCTTCATAACGTAGAGGGCGCGACAATTCCGACAAACTGAGAATCCCGGCGCTTTTGATAGGAAAAAGCGCTAGAGAAAGAGACGACGCGCATGGGTGAAATGAAAACGACTTCGAAGAGAATCGAATGGGTCGATATCGCGAAAGGCCTCGCGATCATTTTGGTGTGTCTCGGGCATCGAGACGTTCCTAAATGTCTAGAAGAGTGGATATGTTCGTTTCATATGGCGCTCTTCTTTTTTCTCGCGGGCTATACGACGAGGTTTGAATCTTACGCTAACTTTTGGGTTTACGCGGCGCGCAAGGTTCGCTTCCTGCTGGTTCCGTATTTCATTTTCGGATTGGCGATCCTTGCGTTTAACTATTGTTTCGATTTTTTCTACCGTCATGAAGTCGTCCCTTTGGGTCCCGCGCTGCTTGTTCTTATCGACGGAAGGGCCTACGGACCGCTTTGGTTTATCCCCACGTTTTTTATCGTTGAAATCGCTTCCTACGCGCTGAATTTCCTTCCGAAAGGAAAAATGCTTGTCGCTATTTTGTGTTCTTTTGGAGGATACGCGCTAAGTATGGCGTATCGAGAGTCGCATATTTTCTGGAATATAAACATCGCTTTAATCTGTCTCCCCTTCTTTTGGTTTGCGAAGCTTGTTCGGAATTCGAAAATCAACGAGAGATTTGCGAAGGGGAACGTCGCGCTTGTCCTCTGCGCGTTCGCCGTTCACATGATTTGTTTGGCGTTCAATACGCGCGTCTCTATGGTTTTTAAGAATTTTGGGATATTCCCGCTTTTTATCATCGGGAGCATGGCGGGCTCCTACGTCGCCGCGAGCGCCTGTATGCCGCTAGAGAAAACGCGTCGCATAAAACGCGTCCTTACGTATTTTGGGAAAAACACGATCCCAATTCTCGCGTTTCATCTGTATCCGGGTTATATGATTCTTGAAACGCTGTTCTATCATTTTTTGGGTCTAAAATACTTGTACAACGTCTTCTCGTACAATATCGAAGGGTTCGTTTATACGATTGTCATTCTTTTGCTTTGCGTTCCGATCATCGAGTTCGTCAACCGTTTCGCGCCGTGGGCGCTTGGCGGACGCGTCGTCAAGAAAAAAAAGGAGAGTTTGCCAACGTCGGACGGAGCGCGGTCGTAGCGTGGGAGGCGCGGCAATCGACTCGTTGTGCTTTTTAGAATAAAGCGCTCTTTTATTGGAGTCGAAACCTTACAGAATCCTAGTTCCTTGTTGAACTTGTAGACGTTTCTTGGTTTTAGCGCTTAAAGGAAAAATGGAAAGCGTCATGGTTGAAACAGGGGCGACTTCAAAGAGAATCGAGTGGGTTGACGTCGCTAAAGGCGTCGCGATCGTTCTGGTGGCGCTTGGTCATCAAGTTCCTCTCCCTTCCCCCATTAAAACGTGGATTTTTTCGTTTCATATCCCCCTGTTCTTCATGCTTGCGGGGTATACGACTCGATTCGAGACGCACGCGTCTTTTCGAAGTTACGCGCTTAAAAAAGTTCGCGTTCTTTTAATTCCTTATTTTGTCTTTGCGTCGGCGCTTTTTGCGTTTGACGCCCTCGTCCATTTGTTATGCAAGCAAGGGGACTTTGTCGTCTCGGAACGTCTCTTCAATCTCTTCATTGGAAACGACGTTGGGCCAATTTGGTTTATTCTTCCGCTTTTTATTGTCGAGATTCTTTCTTACGCTTTGAATCGGGCGCCTAAAGGAAAAATGCTTGTCGTTTTGTTTCTTGCGTTTTTAGGTTGCGAGTTGAGCCGTTGGATTCCCGAACGACCGATCTTTTGGAATTTTCACAACGCGCTTATAGGCGTTTTCTTTTTCTGGACGGCGCAGACGCTACGCCGTTCCAGAATTAACGAATGGCTGAACAAAGGGGACGCGTCGCTGTTCCTCGTCGCGTTAATCGCGAACGCGATATCTTTGTTTTTCAACGAGAAGGTCGACATGTACTGGCGACAGTACGGCGTCTTTGCGCTTTTCCTGCTTGGCGCCGTCGGAGGAGGAATCGCCGTACTTTGCGTTTGCGTCTGGTTGGAGCGATTAACCCCGATTAAGAAATGTCTTATCTATCTTGGAGTGAATACGATTCCCATCATGGCGTTTCATCAGCATCCTAACAACAGGATCGTAGAAGAGTTGTTTGGCAGAGGATTGGGCTTGGTTTATAAGAACAACGTCTTTTCCAATAATATTGAGGGCTTCGTTTACGCGGCGTGCGTCATTCTTCTTTGCGTTCCGATCATAGAGTTTGTCAATCGATTCGCGCCATGGACGGTCGGTAAGCGACGTGTGAAAGAGAAGAAAGAGATATTGCAGACTTCGAACGGAACGCGCCCGTAGCGCTCAATAACGCCGAACGCGGCTGCGCTCATGTCGCGCCGCCAACTCCCAGTCTTTGAGAAAAATCGCAAAAAATTTGACGCCGCTCGGGATTTTTTCTACCCTTGCGTCAGTTCGACAAAAGAGCCGCTCCGGGAGACGGAGCGGCGTAGGACGTTTAAAATGGTTGCGCGTCGATTTAGGCGTTCTTCGCGTTGGCGTCGTTCTGAGAAGCTTCAGACTGCGCGTTCTCCACGAGCTTTTTTGCGGGGTTCGGCGCAAAGACGGCGTAGCATCCGATGAGAATCGCGCCGCAGACAAGGCAGGAGTCCGCGATGTTGAAGTTCGGCCACGGGTAGTCGCCGAGCATGACGAGAATCCAGTCGCGGACGGCGTAGACGGGCTGTCCGAGCGATTCGGCGGGCTGGTTCCAGACTTCGACGTCGAAGGCGGTCCACTTCATGCCGTGAAGTCCGCAGCGATCCCACAGATTGCCCAGAATTCCGGCGGCGATGAGTCCGAGCGTGGCGGCGAGATACCGACTGTTTGAGACGTCGGACCAGACCCACCAGCAGACCCCGAAGAGCGCGACGAAGGAGAGTCCGACAAAGAGCGGAATCTGCCCCTGGCCTATCCCGAAGAGCGCCCCCTGGTTGAGCGACGTCTGGAATCCGAAGACGTCGGGGACGATCCACCAGACGTCTTGACGCCCCGGCAGCCCGAGTTTGTCGAAAATCCAGTGTTTTGTCGCCAGATCGGAGCTGAAACCGACGGCGGCGACCGCGAGGAAAAGGATCAGACGGACGAGTTGAGACTTGCGACTGTTCATGCTTCTGTTTGTCGTTTCTAAAGCGACGTCGGGACGACGCGAGATCGCGACGGTTTCCGAATCTCGCGTCCGACGCGGACGAATTGGTTTCCAACCGGATAATAACGATATTTTTACGAGACGTCAAAGGCGGTTTCCAAGAACGAAAATGGCGCGAAGGAGACGGCGATTTCGGCGTTTTACGTCTCTTTGGGGTTAAACCTTCGCGGATTTAGGATAGAATATCCGAAGTCAAAACACAGACGCGGGCGACGGCTCGCCAATTCTACGCTAGATCATTGAGGTTCAGGAGTAAGAACGTATGTTTGCTTTTCAACGCTGCGTCAACCCGGATTGCGGAGGAACGTTCGGAATCGACGAGGTTCTTCATCGATGTCCCCGATGCGGCGCTCTTCTCGACGTCGACTACGAATGGGACAAACTCGCCGTCCCGAAATCGCTCGCGCATTTTGAGCGTTACTGGGCGGAACGCGCCAATCCCTGGCGATTCAGCGGCGTTTGGCGCTTTCACGAACTCCTGCCCTTCGCGCCCCTTGAACAATGCGCGACGGTCGGCGAAGGTCAGACGATTCTCCAGCGCAACGACGCGGTCGCGTCTTTCGTCGGGAAGGACTCGGGGTCGCTCTTCCTTCAGTACGAAGGGCTGAACCCTTCGGGATCGTTCAAGGACAACGGGATGGCGGCGGGCGCGACGCACGGGCGTCTCGTCGGG
>CAMZHY010000041.1 GCA_947307005.1 uncultured Planctomycetaceae bacterium | reverse complement strand
TCGGCCGTAACTGCCTAACGTTTTGCGAGTTTTCGACCTGCTCGGCGGGTCCGACTTCTCCGGTCGTTTCGGTCTCGCCGCCCGCGTCGTCGCGGGGGACGGTATTCGCCTCACGGCGCGTGATAACGCTTGGGCGCGGACTGGCGAAAACTCCAGCCCTCCCGTTGGTCGGGCGTCTGGTTCGGTCGCTTCTGTACCGTCTTCGGCGGCTATTTCCGAACGGTCAGCACGTTTTCGACCTGCACGGCGGGACCGACTTCTAAGGTCGTTTCGTTCTTGCCTTTCGTTACTGTGATCGTGAGATCGGACGTTTCGACGCGCTTGTATTTCACGTCCACATAGTCGAATTCTTTCTCTTCCTCGGCGACTTTCGCGACCCACTTCTGCGCTTCGGCGGGATCGGTCGGCTGCGGGACGTTCTTGCGCGTCTCGCTCTCCGTGCGAACCGTCTTGTAGACGACGACCGTAAAGTCGCCCTCCGGCGCGCCGTTGAACTTGCCCATCGTCTTAATGACGCAGGCGCCGTTCGCGTCGGTCGTTCCGCCGGCGAACCACTTGTAGGCGGGGTCGTCCTTCTTCAAGAGCTGGACGTCGGCGTCGGCGCAAGGCTTGCCCTCTTGAGTGACGATAATCGTCGTCGGTTGCAGTTTCGGCATGTCCGGCGGCGTCTTTTCGCCGCCGCAGCCCGACGAAAGAACGGCGACGACCACGACGAGCGTCGCTAATAGCGCGCTGGAGATTGTTGCACGCATTGTTTCTCTCCTGTAAAAAACGACTCTAAATCAGTTTAACGAAGTGGATTCGCCGCCCTGAGGCGTTCCCATCGCGCCCCAGACGCCGTAAGGCGACGGTCCGGAGTTCACGCCGTAGGAGTTCGCCGACCCGCAGTCGATCGTGTCGGAAACGAATCGCACCGAACCGTCCGCCATTCCGACGTTGACGCCGCCGCTGTGGAAACTCTGCGCGGCGAAAACGCCCCACGCGTAGTTTTCGATGTTCGGCCACGAGTAGATGCAGGTCGGAGAGTTCGGCGGCAATACCGTCGTAAAGCAGGCGTTCACGGATCGCCCGTCGGTCCAGAGAAGACCGCGCCACGTGTCGGTGCCCGACTTCAAGACGTTCGGATCGTTCGCGGTTCGCGCTTCGGTGAGGCACGGCGCGGGCTTCGCCTGTCCGTCGTGAAGAGAGCTGGTCTTGTAAACGCCGCCCTTGAGCTTCGTCGAACGGTTCGCGTCGCCGACCATTTCGCTAATCGCGACCGTGTTGCTCGTTCCGTCGGTCGCAATCGCGAGAGGACGCCATGACAACGGCGCGAAAAGCCCGCGGGAGTCGACCTTAGCTATTCCGTTTTCGCCCCAGTCCGGACGCGCGTTATGCCACATTCCGTCGCCGAGGCTCACGCAAATGCTGGTTCGCGCCATATTCTGGTGCGGGGAGGGCATCGCCGCCTGAGCGTCCGACGGGCAGAGAATCGTCGGAATCTTGTCCGTAAAGACCGGCGTGTTGGAGAAAGGCCACGAGTTGTTGCCGGCGCTACGGGCAAGCTGCGAGAAGGACTCGTAACGCGGCTGCTGTTCCATGAAGGGGAGCAGCGCGACGGTCGCGCTCACAAATCCGCCGTACGCCTTGTCGTCGTACTGGTTCGTGTTGAAGTTGTAGAAATTCATTCGCGAGGCGGGCAGGACCGTGTTTGCGTCAACGTAGTTGTGGATCGCCAACACGTACTGCTTGAGATTGTTCGTGCACTGCATTCGTCGCGCCGCCTCGCGCGCCGCCTGAACCGCAGGAAGTAAAAGACCGATAAGAATGCCAATGATTGCGATGACGACGAGGAGCTCGACAAGGGTGAACCCCTTGGGACCGCTTCCTCCTCCTAAGTTAATGCGATTCTTCATTTTCATTCTCCTAAAAAATACAAAAAATCAGCGCTGTAGTTTGAACGAAAAATCAATGGGCGCGTCAATCAACCGCATGACGCTTGAAAGGCGAACGCTTGATTAAACGACTCGCGAACAAGCCTCGACGGGTTCAAAAACATACGTCCAACATTATTATATCTTTCCGTTTTGTAAAAGTCAACTTTTTTCCCAACCCCTCCCGCCCGCGCCTGCGACGTCGCGGGGGACGGTATTCGCCTCATGGCGTCGGCGTAAGGCTTGGGGCGGGATGGCGAAAACTCCAGCCCTCCCGTTGGTCGCCCGCGACGTCGCGGGAGGCGGTATTCGCCTTACCTCGACGGTGTGAGGCATAGGGCGGGATGGCGAAAACTCCAGCCCTCCCGTTGGTCGCCCGCGACGTCGCGGGAGACGGTATTCGCCTTACCTCGACGGCGTGAGGCATAGGGCGGGACGGCGAAAACTCCAGCCCTCCCGTTGGTCGGGCGTCTGGTTCGGTCGCAAAAAAAACGACCGACCCGGAAGTTTTTCCGGAGTCGGTCGTCAATCATGTTTCGACGCGCTCTCGCGCTCGCTCTACGACGTCACGGCAACGCCGCCGCCGCGCCGACGAAGAAGCCCGCTTCCATCAGACCGCCGCGAAGCGAAATCGGGATCGGCTCAAGCATGCTCGGAGCGCAATTGCCCGGTCGATAGTAGCCGAGATCGTAAATGCACTGGTTCGGCGGATCGACCCCGATGAGATAGGGGAGGCACGGAATCGTCAGGAAGAAGCGAACGCGGGAAATCGCGGGCTGAAGCCACGGACTGCAATAATGACCGTAACGTTCGAGCTGGACGTCCTCGAAATAAAGGGGCTTGTAGCACAGGGAAGACGCCTTCCACGTGAAGGTGATCGGGGTCGGCGCCTTGCGCTGGAAAACCTCGTCGGGAAGAGGACAACTCACCGGCACGTTCTGGGTCGGAATGATCACCTTGTAGGGAATCTCCGTAATCGGGGGCAGATCGTGCGGATCGGGGCAAACGTCGTTGAAAGGCCCGTCGGTCGCGAGAAGATTGCTGTTGAAAGGCTGTTCCGTCGCTTCCGAGGTCGGCGCGGTCGTATACTGGGCTTGGGCGACGGCTCGAGCGTTGGGTCGGGTCGCTTTCACTGCCGAAGATTTTTTGGACGACTTCTGAGAACTGGCGCTTGTCGAACGAATTTTTTCGCTCTTGACGGCGTTCTTCGCCTCCTTGTGATCGGCGGAAACGACGCCCGAGTTCGCGGCGGGCGTTTTCTCGTCGTCGTCCGCGAGGATACTGAGCAGCCGCGCGTCGCGGAACGTGGTTTTCTGCGACGAAGATTGCGCGAAGACGGAGCCGGAGAAGGGCGCCGAAACGCAGAGAGCAAAGACGAACATCCGCGCTACAAATCGCGAAGGTTCGCTGGGACGACGAAAGGTCATGGATACGCCTCCTGCTGAGGTTAAACGTCTTTTCTTCCGTGAAAAGACGCGGCTCGCTCCGTCTCCGGAGAGACGTCGCGAGGGTCGGGTTATGAAAAGGTCGCTTAAACGCTAGGTTGATCGCGCGTCGTCAAACGCCGACGCGCGGAATATCGTTCGCGCTCGCCGACGCGTTCGGAAACGCGTCGGACGCGCGAGTTCGTCAGCCTCCGTAACCGTTCCCAGGGGAATAGTTCGGGGCTTCCTTGGAAATCGAAATGTCGTGCGGATGGTTCTCGCGAACCGTCGCGGGCGAGATTCGGATGAACTTCGCCTTAACGCGCAACTCGTCGAGCGTGTTCGCGCCGCAATATCCCATGCCCGCGCGGACGCCGCCGCACAGCTGGTACAGGCAGTCGCGAATCTTGCCCTTATACGGGACGAGTCCTTCGACGCCTTCGGGAACGAGCTTGCCCTCTTCTTTGCCGCTCTGGTTGTAACGGTCGCTTGAACCGCGCACCATCGCGCCGAGGGACCCCATGCCGCGATACGTCTTGAAGGAACGCCCCTTCGACAGGACGACGTCGCCGGGCGATTCGTCGTATCCCGCGAAAAGACTGCCGATCATCACGAGGCTTGCGCCCGCCGCGAGCGCCTTGACGACGTCGCCCGAGAAGCGGATTCCGCCGTCGGCGATCACCGTGACGTCGGTTCCTTCGACCGCCTTGACGGCGCGCGCGACCGCCGTAAGCTGCGGAACGCCGACGCCGGAGACGACGCGGGTCGTGCAGATCGAACCGGGCCCGATCCCGACCTTAACCGCGTCCGCGCCCGCGTCCACGAGCGCCTTGGCGCCGTCGTACGTCGCGACGTTGCCCGCGACGACGTCGACCTCCGGATGACGCTCCTTAATCCAACAAACCGTCTGGACGACGTTCTTCGAGTGGCCATGGGCGCTGTCCACGACGAGGAAGTCGGCGTTCGCCTCAATCAGCCGCTCGATGCGCTCTTTTTCTTCTTCCTTCTCGATCACGCCTACGGACGCGCCGACGCGGAGCCGTCCAAGGGCGTCGCAGCAACGGGACGGATACTTCTGGAGCATCGCGACGTCGCGAATCGTGACGAGTCCGTTGAGCTTGTTGTCCTCGTCGACGATCAGAAGCTTCTCAACTTTATGCTCCTTGAGCACCGCTTCGGCGTCGTTGAGGGATAGGTCGCCCTTCCACGTCACGAGGTTCTCGACCTTGGTCATGACTTCGGTGACCGGCGATTCGGGATTGCTCGCAAACTGAAGGTCGCGACGCGTGACGATGCCGACAAGGTCGCCGGTTTTCATGATGACGGGGACGCCGCTGATTCCGAGTTCGGTCATCATCTGATCGACTTCGCGAACCGTCGCGTCCGGCTCGACCGTCGAGGGATTGCGGATCACGCCGTTTGCGGAACGCTTGACCTTCTTGACTTCGGCGACTTGCCCGTCGACGCCGAGATTCTTATGAATGACGCCGACCCCTCCGGCGCGCGCGAGCGCGATCGCCATTTCGCTTTCCGTGACCGTGTCCATCGGCGCGCTCATGAACGGAATATTCAACGAAATATTCTTCGTGAGCCGCGTGTGAAGGTCGATCATCGAGGGGAGAACCTCGCTGTACTGAGGTTCGAGCAGAACGTCGTCAAACGTCACGCCCATTTCTTTGAGGTCGTCTGGATTAAGCATGCGTTTCGCTCCCTCTCGCGCCTGTTTTCCGAGCTTACGTCGCCGACCGGCTCGAAGGGAAAGCGGAACCGTTTTCCAACTCGACCGACGTCGTCGACGCATCCGAGCGACCGGCAGACGCGACGACCGAGACGCTTGGAAACTCAACGTTCAAAAATGGGTATAATCTGGGATTTATAACCCATTTTGAACGCGTTACAAGGGTTAAAACGAGCTTTTATCCTAAAATTTTGTTTTATTCTTCCTCCATAAGCGCGCAGGCGACGCGGCGCGCGACGACCGTAAGGTAAGTCGACGCGGCGCTGTGGAACGAAAACTCGCGCAACAACTGGTAGTCGTTATACCGAAACGCGCGAAAAATCGCTTCGCAAAGCTCGACCTTCTCGCGCTCGTCGAGCTTTCTTCCGCGACGTTCCGCCGTGTGTTCGACGACGTGAAGCGCGAGGTCCATGAAACGATCGACGAAGTTCTCCCACGCGTAACGCTCGTGGTTAATGCAGGCGTGAAGGACGGAATAATCAAATTCGAGGAACGACATCTTACAACGGCAATCCTGTAAATGGTTAAAACGCTGGATTCGTCTCGGCGGACAGAAGGTGAAACACGGGTTACCACCGATATTTCACGCCCGCCGAACCGCCGGGATTGCGCGTGTACTTGTTGAGGATGTAATCGCCGCGAACGAAGAGGTCGAGCGCTGGAATCGGAATCCATTCGCCGCCGAGTCCGAGGAGCGCCCAGTCGCGTCCTAGCGAGTTGCCGTATATGTCGAAACGAGTCATGTCGGGCAGTCCCATGAACGAAACCTTCGTTTGACCGTAGATTCCGTCCAAGAACTCGTGGACGTACGCGGCGTTGCCGACGAAACGGAGCCTCTGATCTCCCGGGTATAGGTCAAGCGCGACGCGCGCGCCAACCTGACCGCGTAAGCTATGGTAGTCGCTGTGGCGAACGGAAAGACCGTAGGTATATTCGTCGCCGAGATCCGTGCGCTCATTAAATTTGGGGCGATTGAGGTAGTTGTAATCGATTTGAAGGTAGGGGGAGACCGTCAGCGGCTGCATCTTAAAGTTCATTCCCCGCTCAAAGGCGACCCCCGCGTTCCACGTGTCATGTTTCGCAGTTAGGACGTCAAATTCATTGTAGAGTTGAGAATAGCGGCGCGTATTGTATCGAGCGTAACCCGCGTTAATAACGCCGATGCTGTAGACGTCTTCATCGCCAAACTGGTGGTAAAGACCAATCTGATGCTCGTCTGTTTTCGTGTACCCTATCTTCGGAATTCCGTCGCGTTTTTTGTTGATGTGGAAGCCGTACATGCTGTCGAGCTTGTTGTACTGATAGCCGTAGTAGACGCCGAACCTGCAGTCGCAAGATCCAAATAGGTCGAGTCCTGCGAGAAGTCCGACTTGCTTCCCTTCGTAGCTGTGCTTGTCTTTATGACGGCGCGCGTCGAGCGCGGACCCGAGCGCTTCGAACCACGCCGAATAGATCAGCGTGCCCGGGTCCCCGTACTGCGCCTGACCGCGCATCGTCGTCAGCGACGAGTATTCTCGCGCCCCTAGACCGTAGCTGTTCGGATCGCCGTAGCCTCCGATCGTTTCGCGGTTGTAGATTCCCGTCGTCGGGGTCGGCGCGACGCCGGGCGCGTAGGAATTCGTGTCCGAATTGTAATAAAGAGGCCCCTCGAACGCGCCGTTCGACGCCCCGTACTGGATCGGATAGTTTCCGATTCGATTCTGGGTCTGGATGCGTCCGGCGTCGTAATCTTGCGGCGAGACGGTCGACGCGGCGGTTTCGCTGTAGGAAACGAGCGCGTTGTTTCGGAGGTTGTTGAAGAGCGCCTGGCGCGTCATCAGGTTGTTCATGAAATGGAACGCGACTTCGGAGGCGTAGTTCTCGCCGGTGACGTATTCCCAGTTTAAGTCGCTCATGTGACTCTCAAGGTCGGAGAGAATCAAATATTCCTCGGGCGAATATTTTCCGGAAGCGATGAGATTGTCGAAAGCGGTCGCGACGTTGGCGGCGTTTCCCGCCGGCGCGTAATCAACGAATTTATCCGAGTCGATCAGAGAGAGAACGACCTGATTAGAGTTCGACTTCGTCAAGTTAATGGCGTAGTTTTTGCCGAGAATGTTGTCCGTAATCTTCAGATCGAGCGGCGAGTACGCGGCCTGACTCGACTCGCCCGTCGAGAAGACGACGAGATCGTTAGGAACGAGATCGCCTATAAGCTCGGAATTGATATCGAGCGTCGCGTCGCCGAGGGTGATGTACGTGTTGTACGTCGAAGCGACGTAGTTCGTGTACCCGTCCTTGCCGATGTAAAAATTGACCGTCGAACCGTCTTCCGCCGCAAAGACGACGTCGCCCGACTCGCCGCCGAGCGTGATCGCGCCTTCCTTCTGAATATCGAGCGTCGCCCCGGCGCCAAGAACGATCGAATCGACCGAAATCTCGACTTTGTCGACGTCCGCCGTTCCGTCTTCGACCCGGAACGTCCCGTCTTCGACGACGAGATCGCCGAGTTTAATCGTCGTGTACCCGTTGGACCCCGTCGGCGTCAGCACGCCCTGACCGTTCGCTTCGATTTCAAGCGTTCCGGCGCCTCTCTTCGCCAGTCCGGTATATGTCGAAACGTCGATTCCGTTCTCGACCGTGAGCGTCTGCCCCGAGCCGATTATGACGTTCGCGAACTCCATCTCTTCTTTGACTTGCGTGAATCCCGTTTCAAGGCGTCCGATTCGCGTCTCCTGCTGGAGTTCGATCGCATTTTGCGCGATGACCTGCGGAATTTCGAACGTCGCGCCGTTGCCGAGGACGAGCGATCCGTAGTTGCCGAGATTATTCTCCGAGTAGACGCCAAGAGGATTGGACGCGCCGGGAACGAGATTTAACGTCATGTTGTCGTAAACCATGACGGAACCGATCCACGACGGGCTGTTTTTTGAGATTGTCCATTCGTTAAAGGTCGTGGCGCTGTTGCCCAGAACGAGTTTGGCGCCCGGCGTCTTCGAGAGGAGAACGGGCTTGAGCTCTTGCCCGTTAATGAGCGTCAACGTCCACGCGTCGGTGAAGACGACGGAGGTGACGTTTTCGTTTATAGAATTCGCAGATTGAGATTTATCGACGACGAGCTGCGATGAAGAACTTTGCGCGAGCGCATGGGTAGAAGGCAAAGAGGGAAAAAGCGCGCAGAGAGCGAAAGCGAAGAGTCCGCCTCGCAACGCAGTTCTGAGAACGCGTTTTAGAGCGTCTCGAAGCGCGGCTTCTCTCTGTTTCGGTAATCCGTTCGTTCCAATATAATTACACATGACGCAGTCACAATCCTTTGTTCTGAGCGCGCTCTTGCAGGCGCGTCGCGTCTTTTTGTTTCGTCTTCCTGACAAAACGCCGTCGATTCGGGGCGCGTTCCATCTTTGCGCCTCCGCGCGTCGCCGTCCGAGAGGACGAGCCTTCCCCGCGCTATAACCTCCGACGGGCGAAGTATTCCAATTCCTATCGATTCCGTAAAGACCGCTTTGCCGTTTTTTTTAAAAAAATCGGCGTTTTTGTTAAAGTCTTCCAACGAGTTCTTTTTAAAAGAAAAAACTTAGTAAAACTGGGATAGATAGAATACTTCCTTGCGCCTTATAAATCGAGAAGAAAATCTTTGATTCGGAAAATAAGGAACGACGAGGCTTGAAACAACAGAGCGCGGTTGTTATCATAGAGGCAGGTTCTTAATTGCGAGATTGGCGCGACGGTCAAGTTTTGACGTTCGCTCGCGTCGGTCTGCGTCGTTACTCGCGTTGAAAAACAGGAAGACTCCCATGAATTTGACCGATTCCAAATACAATTTCGCGCTCGTCAAGGAAATGCTTCAGACGGCCGACGTCGTCGCGAATTTCAACTTTGATCAGTGCAAGCCGATCGCGGACCTCGTTCTCAAGACGGGTCGAATTTTCCTCACCGGCGAAGGTTCGAGCCGCATTTTTCCCGCGAAAAACTTCATCTACGACGTTCTGCGCAGCGGACTCGCGATTAACGCGGCGACCGACGGCAGCTTCCAAGCGGCGGAATACGACCTGAGCTCCTGGGTTGTGTGCGGCGCGTCGAACAGCGGTCAGACGAAGGAAGTCGTTTCGCTTCTCAAAACGCTCAAAGACGCCGGGCACAAGGCGCTCGTCGGCGTCACCGCGAACGCCGGAACGAAGATCTTCGACGTTACGGATCAGACGATCCTCCTTTCCTGCGGCAAAGAAGACGCGGTCGCCGCGACGAAGAGCGTTGTCGAACAGGCGCTCGTCTATCGCGCGATTCTCGCGAACATCACGCAATGCCCTTGCATGACGAAGGGAAAAGAGGCGGGCCAACTCATGAAGGAGATCATGGAGACGGAATACGATCCCGCGATCGTCAAGGCGCTCGCCGAAGCTCCGGTTCTCTATTTCGCGGGGCGCAACACGGGCGTCGCGGAAGAACTCGCGCTCAAGACGAACGAGATCACGCGTAAGAAGAGCGATTTCCTCGAAGGCACCTATCTCCTTCACGGCGTGGAAGAAGTCATGCGCGAGGGCGAAACGTGCGTTCTTCTCGAGCCTTTCGAGAGCGAATGCGAGAAGATTAAGGAACTGATCGCGGGACGCGCGGGCGTCAACGTGATCGCCGTCTCCACGAAGGACACGATCTTCCCGACGATCAAGATTCCGAGCCTCTGCGGTTACGGTCAGTTCTTCCAGCTGGTCGCGGGCTGGAACATCCTCGTCCAGACCGGCGTCGCGCTCGGCGTCAACTTGGACAAGCCCGAACGCGCGCGCAAAATCGGCAACGAGTTTGAAGGCTGATTTTTAACGCGGACGAATTAAGGACCTTAACCTCCCCAGACCGTTTTTACGGCTGGGGCGGTTTTTTAAGGCCTTGTATTAGCCTTAACTAACTTCAAGTTAGAGTTTTTTAATTTACATTGTGTAAATATGATTTAGGCGCGGCGACCTCTTTGAAGTCGCCGTCGTGAATTGGGAATTATTCTCCATGGAGAGGGCGCGAACGCGCGTTCGTTTTCCTCTTGGCGTTATTGATAAGTAGTATGTTTTGGACTCTGTCAAAGGAATTCCATTATGGCGTCTTCTGTTTTTTTCGATCGTCGAACGGATACGGGGCTTCTTTCTTCCGCTAATCCGGGCGATATCTTCCCGAACTGGAAAGGGGACGAGGAGCGTTGGCTCTTCCTTTCGCCGCATGACGACGACATTATCTGCGGCTGCGGATTGACGTTCATCGCGTCGCTTCATTGCGGAATCAAGACGTTCGCGGGCGTCGTGACGAACGGCAAGATGGGGTACTGCACGCCCGAAGAGCGCGAGACGATCGCGGACGTGCGCCGCGAAGAGTGCGCCGGGTCGTTCGCCGCGCTCGGACTTCCGAAGGAGAATCTCTTCTTCCTGAATCACGACGACGGCTCCTTGAATCTCCAGGCGGGACGCCGTTTCGCGACGGGCGCGCCGGGCGAAGGTCCGGCGATCGCGGGGGGCGCGGGCGTGACGAACTCGCTCGTTTGGCTTCTGCGCCAGACGCGTCCGAACCGGCTCTTCGTGCCGACGATCACCGACCTGCATCCGGACCATAAATTCACGAATTCGGAAGCGATGATCAGCATCTTCCACGCGCAAGGGTCGATCTGGCCGGAGCTTGGCGAGCCGATTCCCGAGATTCCCGCGATCTACGAGTACGCGACGTACAGCAACTTCATCACGCCGCCGCAGCTTCGCGTTCGCGTTTCCGAAGACCTCTTCGAGCGCAAAATCAACGGCATTCTCCAGTACAAGAGTCAGAAGCAGATCGACCTCACGATCAAGATTCAGCGCGAAAACGGGACGGAAGAGTTCATTCGCGAAGCGGAGTTCGATATTTTCATGCCTCAGCGCTGCAAAGACCTCTTCGCCGCCGCGGCTAAGAACTAGCGCCAACCCCGCCGTCGACCGTCGCGGCTCGCGACGGCAAGGAGCCTCAATATGACCTTTGAAAAGAAAGTCTGCTACCTCGGAGACGACGACGCGACCCGCGCCGCCGCGTACCTCTGCGGAATCTTGACCCACGCCGGAATCGACTTCGACCGCGTCGATTCGGGAATTGCGCCCGGCGACGACTTCCTGTCGCGTCGCTACGCGCTTTACGTCGTGAGCGACTATCAAGCGTCCCTTTTCAAACCGGGCGACATGGAGCATATCGTCGCCGCCGTCCGCGAAGGCTCGGGGCTTCTCATGCTCGGAGGGTGGGAAAGCTACTTCGGGCGCCTCGGGGAATATCATAACTCGCCGTTGAAGGAGATTCTCCCCGTCGTCATGGCGAGCGCGGACGACCGCCGCAACTACTCCTCGCCGGTTCTCCTTCGTCCGACCGTCGCGGATCATCCGGTTCTCGCGGGACTTCCGTGGGAAACGGCGCCGGGCGTCGGCGGGTACAATCAGTTTGAGGCGAAAGAGGGCGCGACCGTCCTCCTCCAAGGGTACCGCACGAAAACGACGTGGCGCCAGCCCGTCGCGGCGGTCGGGGCGCCCGTCGATTCCTCCGACGTCGCGATCGAACTCCTCGACGCGACGCCCTTCCTCGTCGTCGACGACGTCGCCGAAGGTCGGGTCGCCGCGTTTGCGTCCGACGTCGCTCCGCACTGGATCGGCGGCATGGTCGACTGGGGAACCCCGCGCGTCTTCCAAGAGCTGCCCGAAAAACTCGGGGAAGGGCTTTTCGTCGAAATCGGCTGCGACTACGCGAAGTTCTTCGAACAGCTCGTTCGCTGGGTCGGACGGCTTTGACGCGATTTATCGTTTACTTCTAGAATCGCGCCGCTTGCAAAACGCGAACGGCGCGCGTAACATTATTTGAGCATGAGATTATTTGGCGCGAACGCGCCGACGTCATAACCATCAGGAGAGAACGCCATGTTTCAAGGCAATGCGATCGTCGGTCAAAGCGGCGGACCCACCAGCGTAATTAATTCGAGTCTTTGCGGAGTCGTTCAAGGCTGCTTCGAACTTGGTCAGAAGAACGCCGACTCTAAAATCGACAAGGTTTTCGGCATGAAGTACGGGATCGAAGGCTTTATGCAAGACCTTATTCTCGACTTTGGCGAAGTCGCGCCCGAGGTCGTCGAAGGTCTCAAGACGACGCCCGGCAGCGCTCTTGGAAGCTGCCGTCATAAGGTTCAGGAAGCCGACTTCCCGATCATTCTGGAACAGCTCAAGAAGTATAACATCCGTTATTACTTCCTCGCCGGGGGCAACGACACGATGGACACGATCTGCCGCGTCGAAAAATACTGCAAATCGCAGGGCTACGACCTTCGCGGCGTCGGCGTTCCGAAGACGGTCGACAACGACCTCTTCGCGACGGACCACACGCCGGGCTTCGCGTCCGCGGCGCGTTACGTCGCGCTGTCGGTCAAGCAGGCGGGCGTTCTCGCGCGCGATATGAAGCGGGTCGACTCGTTCGTCGTCTTCCAGACGATCGGACGCGACGCCGGCTGGCTTCCCGCCGCCGCCGCGCTCGCTAAGAAAGACGCGGAAGACGCGCCGCACATCATTCTCGTCCCCGAGATCCCCTTTGAGTTCGACCGCTTCATCGCGAAGGCGCAGGAAACGCTCGATAAGTTCGGGTTCGTGAGCGTCGTCTGCGGCGAAGGAATCCGCGACAAGGACGGCGTCGTCGTCAGCTCGCTCGACGCGTACGGGAAAGAAATCAAAAAGGATAAGACGGTCGACAAGTTCGGGAACCAAGAGCTTGGCGCGATGGCGGGCGCGAGCGTCGCCGTGGCGCTGCACCAGATGCTGAGCAAGAACCTCAAGAAGAAGGACGGCTCGACGGTTCGCGGCGAGTTCCAAGTCACGGAATCGCTCCCGATGTGCGGCGCGGATCGCACGACGGCGACGGATATCCAAGAGGCGTGGAACTGCGGTCGCCGGGCGGTCGAACTCGCGCTCGCGGGCACGAGCGGCGTCATGGTCACGATGAACCGCGCGTCGAACGCGCCGTATACGGTAACGTACGAGACCGCGCCCCTCGACGCGGTCGCCGTCGAAGCGAAGCCTATGCCGCTCGAGTTCATCGACAAAGAAAACCTCTACGTGACCGACGCGTGCCTCGAATATCTCCGACCTCTTGTCGGCGAGCTTCCGAACTACGTCAAACTCTTCTGATTCGACGCGTCTGAATCGTCGGACGTTTACACGAAAGGGCGACGTCTCCGTCTACGAGACGCCGCCCTTTTTACGCGCTTCTCGCGCCTTCTTGTCCCATGTCGAAACGGGGGTATAATATTCGGACTTAACGTTTTGAAAGAAACCCGTCCTTCGACGCTCGGGAAACGCGTCCGCCGTCGGCTTGCGTTTCCCGTCCCGGAGCCGCGCCATGGCTAATATGCGAAACCCCGA
>CAMZHY010000040.1 GCA_947307005.1 uncultured Planctomycetaceae bacterium | reverse complement strand
AAATATCCTTTTCCGTTTTAAGCGAAAGCATTCTTGTCGCCTTTCAAATTTCTCAAGGGATGAAACGACGGCGTCCGCGACGCAAACTCGGCGAAAAACACGCCCGTCCCGCGCGCGTCCAACGCCGCGGGGACGGCGGCTCAAAAAGCAAAAAAATCGCGCGGGAAAGGCGCGATCGCAGGGCGGAGAAAAAACGCCAATCTGAAAACCGTCGCGTTGATAAACGGTCGGAATCAACGACTCCGACCGCATGAATTCGTTAGCGCAACGCGCGCTCATTTGTATTCGTCGAGAACCGCGCGAATACGATCGTAAATGTCTTCGACGGAGCCGAGTCCGTCGATCTTACGGAGAATACCCGACTTAGAATAATACCCGACGAGCGGCTCGGTCTGTTCGTGATACGCGACGAGGCGCTGTTTAATCACGTCGGGATTGTCGTCGGCGCGCCCGCGCGACGCAAGTCGACGGAAAAGCTCGTCCTCGGGAACGGCGAGCTCAAGAACGACGTCGAGAGGCGCGTTCTTTTCGGCGAGAATCTTATCGAGCGCTTCCGCCTGCGCGATGGTGCGCGGGAAGCCGTCGAGAAGGCAGCCGCTCGTCGCTTCGTCAAGACGTTCGACGACGACGCCTATCACAACCTCGTCGGGAACGAGGGCGCCCGCCTTCATGTACTTGTCCGCCTCAAGCCCAATCGGAGTTTGAGCCTTGACGGCGGCGCGAAGCGCGTCGCCCGTCGAGAGATGGAAAAGCCCGTAATCGCGAACGATATTCTCCGCCTGCGTCCCTTTGCCCGCGCCTGGAGGTCCGACAAACACTACTCGCATCGTATTTCCTTCCGTTTTATAATGCGCCGCGACGCGACCTTGAAAAAACGTCCGGCGGCGACGTATGTTAAAACAACAAAGGCGTTCGGCGCCCCCAAGCAAGGAAGAGGCGGCCAAACGCCGTCTTTGAATCGCCACCCCGAAAGCTCGGTCCCGAGGCGACGGTTATTAGATCACTTTTCGAGAAGTCCCTTGTAGTTGCGCATGATCAAGTGCGCGTCGATCTTATCGACAAGGTCGAGAACGACGCTGACCGCGATGAGCAGGCTCGTGCCGCCGAAGAAACTCGCAAGGCTGTAGCCGACGTGAAGCGAATTCGTAATGAGCGTCGGCACGATCGCGATAATCGCAAGGAACGAGGCGCCGACGTACGTGATTCGGAGCATGACCTTCTCCAAATAGTTCGACGTGCTGCTGCCGGGACGATAACCCTGAATGAACGTGCCGCTTCTCTTGAGGTTATCCGCCATATCCTTCGGGTTGAACGTGACGGCGGTCCAGAAGTAGCAGAAGAAGTAGATCAGGATAACGTCGAGAAGAACGTACGTGAAAGAACGACTGCCGCTGAATATTTCGTTCCCGCCGCGAACGAACGAAATCCACCACGGGGAAGCGTCGGAGGAAAGGTTCGTCGCAAGGTACGCGAAAATAAACTGCGGGAAGAGCAAAAGGCTGCTCGCGAAGATGATCGGCATAACGCCCGCCTGGTTGACGCGGAGCGGAAGATACTGACGATTGCCGCCGTATACCTGACGACCGCGAACATGCTTGGCGCTTTGCGTCGGAATACGACGCTGTCCCTTCGTAATGAAGACGACCCCAAGGACGACGATAACAAAGAGGAAGACTAGGAAGAACAGCGTTTCAACGCCAAACGTTCCGCCCATCTTCAGTCCGCCGTCGCTCGTCGCGGCGTTCCACAATTCGTTGATCGCGCCCGGCGCGCGCGCGAGGATGCCCGCCATAATGAGAAGGCTGATCCCGTTGCCGATGCCGTACTCGTCAATCTGCTCGCCGAGCCACATCAAGAACGCGGTTCCCGTCGTCATGATGAGAATCGCAAGCCAATACCACATAAAGGTGAGATGACCGTTTTCCGCGACGCAGTTCGAAAGGAACATCTGCTGCGTTCCCGAAGAAAGCATTTGCTGACCCGCCTGCGCGTTCAACATGGAAAGGTACGCCATCGACTGGATGATGCAAATGAGAATCGTCGCGTATCGGGTGTACTCGTTGATCTTTTTGCGTCCGCTTTCGCCTTCTTTCTGAAGCTTTTCGAGCGGTTCGTAAACCGTCGCGAGAAGCTGAAAGATAATCGAAGCGGAAATGTACGGCATGATGCCGAGGCCAAAGATCGTCATCTGGTCAAGCTGGGTGCCGGAAAAGACGGCGACTTGATTCAAAAGGTCGCCAAATCCGTTCGCGTCGCCAAACGCGTTGACCATGTTCGAATCGACCATCGGCAGAAAAATATTCCAGCCGAGTCGATAGATGGCGAGCAAACCAAGGGTCAGAAGGATCTTTTTTCTCAATTCTGGAATTGAGAACATTGTCCGAATTTTTTCAATCATCGAAACCTCGAATGTGGAGATGCGCCTAATCGCGAAAGCGCTACGCAACGGCCGTCAAACGAGCGTCCGCGCGATCGCTGGCCTTCCGCCTTTTCAGCGCGCTCTTTATTCCAGACCGACGGTTGCCGCGTCGGTCTGAACCGTTAATTTCTTGTCCGCGCGCCGCTCGAGACGGCGCTCCGACGGCTCGAACGGTCTCTTGATCGACCGTCCGTCGTTTGAAAACCGCGGCGCGCCTCGGCGTCTGGACTCGTTTAATTCTCAACAACAACGCCCTCCCCCGCGCGATACGCGACGACGGTCGGCGTAAATTCCCTTTAAAGGAGCCGAACGCGGCGACTCCCTTGCGAACAAGCGCGGTTCGTCGCCCAGAATCCGACTATTTTAGGCGGTTATTTTATTCTAAATTCCAAATGAAACAAGAGGTTTCGCGCTAAAATGCCAAAAAAACGCGGACTTTCAGAAAAAACGCGCTATGCGGAAAAAGCGTTTGCGTCTGAACCAAAAGTCGGCGAAAGGTCGTGGAACGAATTAACGACTCGTTTAAAACGAAAAGTCGCCCGAATCCAGAACGGATTCGGACGACTTTTAAGAATTCTAAACGGCGCGACGCGTCAAAGGACGCGAACTGAACGCGCCGACGTTCGAAGATCACTTCGCCTTTTTAGCGGCGACCTTGCCCTTCTTGCCTTTTTTCTGAAGATTGACGCCGGTTTTGGCGATTTCAGCCTTCATCCGCTCGACGCGAGCAAGCTTTTCTTCGACGCGCTTCGCCTTGCGAGACCCCATCTTATTCTTGACGACGGGCGCCTTGCCGGGCAGAATCTCGACGCTTCCTCCCGCTTTCTCGACAGCGGCTTTCGCGCCTTCGGAAACGCGGTGAACCTTGAACTTGTAAGCGGCGGAAAGCTCGTCGGAACCGATGAGTTTCACGAAGGACTTCGCGCTGGCGACGAGACCGGCGTTTTCGAGAACCTCAGGGGTGACTTCCGTTCCGGCGTCGATTTTGCGAACGACGTTCTTAAGCGCGACGCTTTCGACGACGTCGGCGAAACGCTTATTGTTGAAACCGCGCTTCGGGATGCGTCGCGAAAGAGGAAGCTGACCGCCTTCGAAGAGGGGCGAAACGGGAGAACCGGCGCGCGAACGCTGACCGTTCATACCGCGACCAGCCGTTTTGCCGTTGCCAGAACCAGGACCGCGACCAACGCGGTCGACGCGGGCGTGCTTATGAACGCCCTGATTAACCGTATTAATATTCATCAGAGTTTCACTCCTCGCAGATTCTCGATTTGCTCCTTGGAACGAAGGTTGCTAAGCGCGATGACCGTCGCTTTAACAAGATTCGTGGAGTTGGCGCTGCCGTAGGACTTCGTAAGAATGTCAGAGACGCCGGCGGCTTCGCAGACGGCGCGAACGGCGGCTCCGGCGATAACGCCGGTACCGGGACGCGCGGGGATAAGCTTAACCTTCGACGAGCCAAAGGAACCTTCGACGGCGTGGGGAATCGTCGTGTTGTCGAGACAAACGGACGCAAGTTTGCGCGTGCCGTCCTGAACCGCCTTGCTGACGGCCGGCGGAACTTCGTTCGCGGCGCCATAGCCCCATGCGACCTTGCCTTTGCCGTCGCCAACAACGACGAGCGCGGTGAATGTAAAACGACGACCGCCCTTAACTGTCGCGGAGCAACGACGAATCTTCACGACCTTATCGATGATCCCGCTGTCTTCACGTGTATTTTCAGCCATTGTATTGATCTCTTTAGATTTGTTTGCTTCGTACGGAACGACCTGCGAGCGTTACGCCCGACGACGCCCGCCGCGCGAAAAACGCGCCGACGCGGACTCGGTCGCATGACCAAAGGTCACTCGTCGCCCTTTCCGCCAATATCGAGTCCAGCGTCGCGAGCGGCGTCGGCAAGCGCCTTGACGCGCCCGTGATACTTATAGCCCTTCCGGTCGAACGCGACCGCGGTAACGCCTGCGGCGAGCGCGCGCTCGGCGACCGTTTTGCCAATAACCGCCGCGGCTTCCACGTTGCCGCCGTTCTTATTCGCGGCGCGGAAGTCTTTTTCATAAGTGCTCGCGGACGCGATGGTCTTGCCGACTTCGTCGTCGACGACCTGAACGCTGATGTGGCGAGCGCTACGGAAAACGCACATTCTCGGACGGGTACTGTTCTTTTTAACGGCGTTGGAAACTCGGTATTTGCGAGTTTTACGCTGTTTGTTGATGCGAAGTTGAGTTCTCATTGTATTCTTTCGCGCGTTTAAAAATTGTTGGAATCCGCCTAGAAGGATCGGCTAACTCGCCGTCGTTAAACGGTCGATGAAACCGCGCCGATCTTGAGATTCGTTCGAATCACTTCTTACCGGCGGCCTTGCTTTCCTTACGTCGGATGACCTCGCCCTCGTACTTGATGCCCTTGCCAAGGTACGGCTCGGCCTTCTTGACGGCGCGGACGTTCGCCGCAAACTGACCCACCAGCTGCTTGTCGCAACCGCTGACCGACACGTGCATCTGATCGGGACACTTCACCGTGAGCCCTTCAGGAACCGGCAGGTGGATTTCGTTCGCGAAACCAACGCGAAGTTGCAGGACGTTCCCTTGGAGCGACGCAAGATAGCCCGTTCCGAAGATTTCGAGCTTCTTTTCATACCCTTGGGAAACGCCGGTCACCATATTTTGAACGAGCGCGCGGGTCAATCCGTGCATCGCGTTCGCAATACGCGTGTCAAAAAGTTGCTCCACGATGATTTGTTTTCCGGACTCGTCAAGCTTAAGAGCGACTTCCGGGCGGAAACTCTGAGACAGCTCGCCCTTGGGACCCTTAACCGCGAGTTCGCGATCGTTCTTGATCTCGGCGGTGACGCCGTCGGGAAGAACGACAGGTTTCTTTCCAATTCTCGACATTTTCGTTCCTTGTTACTGAAATGTGTAGCCTTGAAGCAATCATTATTTCAGACGTTTACACGCCTATCCCAACGCCGGACTTCGCCCAAAATCCTAGACCAAAAGCTCCCGCCCGTATAAGACGACGGAACAAAGAAGCGCTAGAGATTCACCGTCGGGATCGGCGCTTCGACGCGCATACCGCCCCTCGCCCCTTATAAAAATTGAACCGTTAAAACGGGACTTTCGTCTTTTTGTTCGGGAACCGGGCGCGCCTTACGAAACGCGCGACGTAAATATCTGATGCAAGAGCCGCCGCAGGACGCCGCGTGGACAAGGCGACTCGACGACAAACTCTCACAATACGGTTTGGCTATTTTATCGGGATTCCCCGATTCGTCAATGAGTAGGGCGCGCTTTTTCTAAAAAAGCGCGCCCTCAAATAAAGATTTAACGAGCGACTCGCGAATAACGCGAAATCACCAAATCTCGCAGAGAACTTCGCCGCCGACGTTCTGCTCGCGAGCTTCGCGATCGCTGACGACGCCCTTGTTCGTCGAAAGAATATAGATTCCAAGTCCGTTGAGGACCGGACGCAGATCCTTCGCGCCGGCGTAAATACGACGTCCGGGCTTGCTGATCTTGCGAATCGACTTAATAACGCGCTCGCCGCTCATGCTGTACTTGAGCTGGATGCGAATCGTGTCCGAAGGCGAATCTTCATTCTCGATAACTTCGTAGTTCCAGATATATCCTTCGCGCTTCAGAACGTCGACGACGCCGGCCTTGGTCTTCGAATAAGGAACGTCAAGCGTTTCTTTTTCGACGCGCACTGCGTTGCGGATACGAGTCAACATATCGGCAATGGGATCGGTCATCATTGTTAGGTTCTCCTTTTCACCAACTCGCCTTCTTAACGCCAGGGAGCATGCCCTCGTTCGCCAGTTTTCGGAAACAAATTCGGCAAAGACCGAACTTGCGATACACCGCGCGCGGACGACCGCAGATCTTACAACGATTTTCGCGACGAGTGCTGAACTTCGGCTCTCGATTCGCCTTGTTGATTTTAGCTTTGCTAGCCATGATCGATTACCTCTTTCAGTTCTCTTTTCCGGTCTTAAAAGGCATCCCGAAAGCGCGAAGAAGCTCGCGCGCTTCGTCGTCGCTGTCAACGTTCGTTACAAACGTGATGTTCATACCTTGGCTCTTCGTGTACTTGTCCGGGTTCAATTCCGGAAAGACGAGCTGTTCGGCAAGACCAAGATTGTAATTGCCGCGACTGTCAAAGCTGTTCGGATTCAAACCGCGGAAGTCGCGAACACGGGGAAGAACGATCGAGATGAGGCGATCCATGAACTCGTACATTCGAGCGCCGCGAAGCGTCACCTTGCAGCCGATGTTCATGCCTTCGCGCAGGCGAAAACCCGCGATGGAACGACGCGCTTGCGTGATAACGGGCTTCTGACCGGTAATCTGGGTCAGCACGTCAAGCGCTTCTTCAAGGTATTTTTTATCTTGAATCGCGCTGCCGACGCCCATGTTGACGACGATCTTTTCAAGTTTCGGTACGGAGTGGATATTGGTCTTATTAAGACGCTTTTCGAGATCGGAGACGATCTCAGACTTATATTTTTCCAGCAGTCTAGGAGTCATTTTCGTGTCCCTGATCACTATCGAATCTTCTTATACGGAGCGGGTGGAAGAGCGGCGCCGCACTTTTTGCAGAACCGTTCTTTCTTCGTCACGGTGGTTTCGGTTTCGTCGACCTTAACGGTGGCTTCGACAAAACGGTATCCGACGCGCGTAGGTTTGTCGCATTTGGGACAAACAACCATGACTTTGCCGGCGGGAAGAGGCATCGTCTTCGTAAGACGTCCGCCCTGCATATTGCGCTGCGAACGACGAACGTGACGGCTGACGACGTTGACGCCGTCGACGACCACTTTATTCTCTTCCAGTTTGACGGAAGTAACCTTGCCTCTCTTGCCGCGATCTTTGCCCGAGAGGACGACTACTGTATCATCGACTTTAATACGCATCAGACCACCTCGCTCGCAAGACTGATAATCTTCATAAAGCCAAGATCGCGAAGTTCGCGACCGACGGCGCCAAAGATACGAGTTCCTCGGGGATTCTTGTCGTTATCGACGAGAACGGCGGCGTTGCGGTCGAAACGAATGTAACTGCCGTCTTCGCGACGGGTCGGATACTTCGTACGAACGATAACCGCTTTAACGACCTGCCCCTTCTTAATTTGGCTCCCCGGAATGACGGACTTGACGCTGCAAATAATGATATCGCCAAGATTCGCCGTTCGACGGTGAGTACCGCCCAACACCTTAATGCACTGGAGCTCTTTCGCGCCAGTATTGTCGGCGGATTCCAAACGAGTCTGCATTTGAATCATGATTCTTACTCGCTTTCGGTATGGAATTTAATTTCTGAATGATTACGTCGCCAAACCGCGAGGTTCAGCGCGACCGGCGTCAGCTTCAGCCGCCGATCTTCTCCGCTTTCTTCACGATTTGAACAAGCGTCCATCTCTTGAGTTTCGAGGTCGGACGGCTTTCTTCAATTTCAACGACGTCGCCGACGGCGGACTCGTTGTTCTCATCGTGAACGTAGCAGACGGTGCGAGTACGAACATATTTGCCGTATTTCGGATATTTCTTAATACGCGGAATTTCGACTCGGCGAGTCTTCTGCATCTTGTCGGTCTTAACAACGCCGACCAACTTCATCTTAGGCATCTGGTATATCCTCGCTGTGAAAGCGTTCTTCAGATCATGAAAATGCGAACCTCGAAGCCTTCTTCTGATTTGACTTGTCTTCTCAGGTTTCGTTCTGAATCGTCTTGATTTGAGCAATCAGCTTTTTGGCTTTTCGAACCTCGCTCGGAGAATCGAGACGTTCCATATTAGCTTGGATTCGGAGCTTGTAAAGCTTGTCGACCGTTTCTTTGAGCAAGCTTTGACGCTGATCCGCGCTCATCTCTCTAATTTCGCTAGCCTTCATCTTATTCTATCCTTCGGACGTCCTTGCGAACGTCCCTAGAGGTAGCGGGCGACAGCCGGATCTTGCGATCCGGCGACTCCGTTGTTTAGTTCAGATCGTCTTGCGACGAACCAGACGGCACTTGACCGGCATCTTGTGCGCCAGACGGTTGAAACAAAGCTTCGCGGTTTCCTCGGGAACGCCGCCGACTTCGTACATAACCGTTCCGGGATGAACGACCGCAGCCCAGTAATCCGGTTCGCCCTTACCTTTACCCATACGGGTTTCGAGCGGGATCGAGGTGATAGGCTTGTTCGGGAAGATGCGAACGTAAAGCTTACCTTCGGCGCGGAGATACTGCTGAGCGGCGATACGTCCAGCTTCGATGGTCGCTGCGCTAATCCAGCCGCCTTCGAGAGTCTGGAGGCCGAAATCGCCGAAACTCACCATCTGACCGCGGGTCGCGTTACCTCTTATACGCCCTCTTTGTTGTTTTCGATGAAGAACTCTTTTCGGCATTCTGGCCATTGTTGTCGTCCTCGCTATATTCGCCCTGATTAATCCAAACTTGAATTCCGATGTGACCCTGCGCGATCTTGGCCTCATGGAAGCCGTAATCGATCTTAGCGCGCAGCGTCGAAAGCGGAATCGATCCCTCGGCCTGCTTCTCGCAACGCGCCATTTCCGCGCCGCCGAGACGACCTGAAAGCTGAATCTTGATTCCCTTCGCGCCCTTCTCCATGGCGTTCGCCATCGCGCGTTTGATCACGCGACGGAAACTGGCGCGCTTGACGAGCTGATCGCCAATGTCCTCTGCGACGAGTTGAGCGATGAGCTCGGGGTTCTTTTCTTCGTTGACGTCGAGCTTAACGCGACGTCCGGTAAGAGCTTGAAGTTCTTCTTGAAGCTCCTTGGCGCGCAATCCTTTGGAACCGATGATAAGTCCAGGGCGCGCGGTCGTAACGATCACGCGAAGCTCGTCGCGCGTTCGTTCGATCTCGATCTTAGCGACTCCCGGGAAGGAAAGCTCGTCTTTGACAACCTTCTTCTTATCTTCGCTTCTTTGAATATCCCTGTGTTTCTTAATGAAGTCGCGGATAATCTTGTCTTCGACCAGAAGCGCGCCGTATTCCTTTTTAGGAGCGTACCAGCGACTTTTCCAGCCTTCCATGACGCCGACTCTAAACGCGACGGGATTAACTTTCTGACCCATTATGCGTAGTCCTGTATGTTTGTCAGGTTAGTTATGATTACTTCAAAACGACGCTGATGTGGCTCGAACGACGACGGATAATCACCGAAACGCCGCGCGACCCGGCGCGCCAACGACGCTGCATCGGTCCGCCGTCGATACGAACGTCGGCGACCTTCAGGTTGTCGAGATTCTGCGCGCGCAAATCCTCCGCGTTGCTCATCGCGCTCTTGAGAACTTTCTCGAGCATGCGAGCGCCGCGATTCGGATAGCACTCAAGAAGCGTCATCGCTTCGTCGGCGAACTTGCCGCGAATAAGATCGGCGAAAACGCGAACTTTCTGCGCGCTGATCGGTGCGAACTTGTGAACCGCGCGGTACTGCGGAACCTCAGCGGCCTTCTCGGCCTCTTCATTCTTATTGTGCGCCATATCTTTCACCTATCTTATTACTTGCTCTTGCCGCCGTGTCCGCGGAAAATTCTCGTGAGAGAGAACTCGCCGAGTTTATGACCAACCATTTCTTCCGTCACGAGGACCTTCAGAAACGCCTTGCCATTGTGGACGAGAAAAGTGTGGTTAACGAATTCAGGAATAATCGTGCAGGCGCGCGCCCACGTCTTGATGGGCTCTTTTTTGCCCTGCTCGTTGAGCTTTTCGACCTTTTCACGGAGCTTAACGTCTACGTAAGGTCCCTTTTTATTTGATCTACTCATTGTGCTACCAATTGAATTTAACAGCGGTAAAACTCGCCGCGACCTCGGAATTCTTATGCGCGTTCGTCAGTCGCGACTTAACCTTACGTTTCAGGAGAGCTTCAGCAGACCGTAACGACGACTGCGACGACGACGGACGATCGACTTGTTCGAGGCCTTCTTGTGCTTACGCGTCGAAGTACCTTTGGTCGGCTTGCCCGTAGGCGTGACCGGATGACGACCGCCCTTCGTACGGCCTTCGCCGCCCCCGTGCGGGTGGTCGATCGGGTTCATCGCGGTGCCGCGGACATAGGGGCGACGCCCCATCCAGCGAACGCGTCCGGCCTTGCCGAGCACGATGTTCATGTGATCGCCGTTGCCGACGACGCCCATCACCGCGCGGCAACTCGCCGGGACGCGGCGGATTTCGCCGCTCGGCAAGCTGATCTGCGCCCAATCTTCTTCGCGCGCCACGAGCGTCGCTTTCGTTCCCGCGCTACGGCACATGCAACCGCCGCGACCGGGACGAAGCTCAATGTTGTGAATTTCCGAACCAAGCGGAATCTTGGAAAGAGGCAAGCAGTTGCCGAGACGCGGTTCAGCCTCGGAACCGCTCACGATCTTCGCGCCGACCGTCAAGCCTTCCGGCGCGACGATGTAACGCTTCGTTCCATCCTCGTAAATGAGGAGCGCGATACGCGCGGAACGGTTAGGATCGTACTGAATCGAGTCAACCGTCGCGATCATCCCGTCCTTATTGCGACGGAAGTCGACGAGACGGATGTGACGCTTCGCGCCGCCGCCTCGGTGACGAACGGTGATAATGCCTTGGTTATTGCGACCGCTGCAACGCTTCTTCGGACGAAGAAGACTCTTCACAGGCTTCGCGCCCTTCGTCAGTTCGGCGAAGTCGCTCACGCTCATGTTTCGCCGACCCGCGTTGTTCGGTCTGTATCGTCGAATACCCATTGTATTTACTCCGATTGTATTTCGTTGATTTTAAGCCGTGTTGCGAGTCCAGCGTCAATACAGGTCGAGACGATGTTCCTCGTCGAGTTTGACCATGGCCTTCTTCCAAGAGCGAGTCACGCCGACGCCTTTACGAGTGCGACGCTTCTTGCCGATGAAATTCTGTGTGTGAACGGAAACGACCTTGACGTCGTAAAGAGCTTCGATCGCTTCCTTGATATCCGTCTTCGAAGCAAGTTTGTGAACTTCGAAGGTGTACGTGTTGTTCTCGCTCGAGAGCCTAACGCCCTTTTCGGTAACGATGGGGCGAATGATAACCTGATAAGGTTCGAGGACGAGCTTGGTTTCGGTAACGTCTTTGCTTTGAGCCATTGTTCTATTCCCTCTTTTATCTTTTCATTATTATCGAACTCAGACGGATGTGAACGAATCACTCTGCAACGCGAGTCTTGACAAACTTGTCAAGCGCGTCTTTCGTCACCAGAAGCTGATAAGGACGGAGAATCTCATACGCGTTCAGATCGGCGACGGGAAGAACCTTCGCCTTCGGAATATTGCGAACGCTAAGGAGAACGTCCTTGTTGTATTCTTCAACGACGACGAGAACGGTGCGAGTAAGATCTAGCTTCGCAAGAATGGTCGCGACTTCCTTCGTCTTCGGAGCTTCGAGCTTGAGGGAATCGAGAACCTTAACGAAATCGTTGCGAACTTTTTCCGCCATCGCCATATTCGTCGCAAGCTTCAGCGCTTTGCGAGGCATGCGGTACGTCCAGTCCTTAGGGCTCTTCGCGAAGATGTGACCGCCGCCGCGACGGACGCCGCTGCGCTTGTGACCCGCGCGGGCGTTGCCGGTACCCTTCTGCTTATACATCTTCTTCTTGGAGCCGGAAACCTCAGAACGCGTCTTCGATTTCGCAGATCCCTGACGAAGATTATTTTGATACATCACGACGGCGTCGTGCATCAGCTGAACGCTGATCTTTGGAGCGATCGCGTCGAGATCGATTTCATAATCGCCGACCTTAGCGCCCGATTTATCGTAAATAGGTAAATTCGTCATTTTACTGTCAATATTTGAATTTTGATTATCTGTGACTTAAACGCGACTTTAGCCGACCGGGGGTCAGCCGAGACGCCACTTGTTCTGTTTCGGCGCCGGCAACTTGTTCGTGGGGCGAATCGAAACATAGGCGCCCGTCGGTCCCGGAACCGCGCCGCGAATGACGAGCAGATTATTCTCTTTATCGACAACGACGACCTTCTGATTACGAACCGTGCAACGCGCGTTTCCGTAATGACCAGCCATTTTCTTGCCCTTCAGGACGCGGCTCGGATAAGAGCTGCAGCCCGTGCCGCCAAGGTGACGGTGGCATTTCTTAACGCCGTGCGTCATACGCTGACCGCTGAAGTTGTGACGCTTCATAACGCCCGCCGTTCCGCGACCTTTGCTGTTGGCCGTGACGTCGACCGCAAAAACGTCGTTGAAAACTTCGACGTCAAACGACTGACCGACCTCGACTCCCTCGACGGGAACGCGAAATTCCCGGACGAAGCGCTTCGGTTCGCAGTCGGCCTTCTTTCGAAGTTCGACTTTTCCAGCGGCGACGGTCGCCTTTTCGCGCTTGCTTCCGATGTTGGCGACATGACCGAGTTCGCTTCGTCGAGCGAGACGCTTCGGTTTGTCCTTGAAGCCGAGCTGGACGGCTTCGTAACCGTCGCGCTCGACCGTCTTAACCTGCAGAACGCTACAGGGACCCGCCTGAATTACAGTAACAGGAATCACTTCTCCCTGCTCAGTGAAAAGCTGGGTCATTCCGAGTTTCTGACCAAGTAATCCGATACTCATGTTTTAACAATCCTTCCGTGTTACGGACGTCGTTAGTTCCCGCATTGCGGCCCGATAAAGATTAGCGAAGGCCGATACGGTCAAAAAATTTCACGATCAGCGAGCGGAACCGACCTGCGCGGTCGTCGCCTTAATGCGAATATCGACGCCAGCCGGGAGGCTGAGTTTGTTCAACGCTTCGATAGTCTTATTATTGGCTTCGACAAGGTCGATGATACGCTTGTGAGTGCGAATCTCATACTGCTGACGAGCTTTCTTGTCAACGTGGGGGCTGGAAAGAACGGTGTACCGCTCGACGCGAGTCGGGATCGGGAAAGGTCCCTTCACGACGGAACCGGTGCGTTTCGCGGTATCGACGATTTCGGCGGCGCTTTGATCAAGAATCGCATGATCATAAGCTTCCATCCTGATTCTGATGATATTCTTACTGGTCGACATTACAATCTCCGTTTTCCAACCAAGTTGACAAATATCTCGTTCGGTTCGCAGCGCCGTTAGGCGACGTTCTCGCGCTGGCGCCGTAAGAACCGGTTCCCGGCGGAATTTGCGGCGGGAACTCCATTTTTACGATCTTCGCTCGTTGCAGTCGCCGACTACTGTCTACTCGAAGACGAGGAGTTATAGTCGGTTGCAAAGA